>WJJK01000196.1 GCA_014729705.1 Candidatus Altarchaeales archaeon
CAGTGCCTGCGCATGACCTTCTTGTAGGTCTGACCGTTCATTGTTACCTCGTTGGCAGAGATATTCTCAAGTTGTGGCACGTACAATGGCTGATCTTTTCCTTGCCTGAGCAGGTGATGGTTGTCACCTCTGACCCAGGGACAGGGGTAATATCGACCGCGTTGCCCGTCATATTGTACGTCGTCTTCCTATCTCGCTCCTCTGAAACCTGACAGTTTCTGTAGACTCCGTAGTGGATGAGTTCTCCGTTTCTTACTACCAAAACCTCACACGTGCCGTCGTCTGCCATCGAGTTACCTTTCTTTGGTAGAGCTGGGTGGGATTGAACCACCGACCTTTTGGATATCAGCCAAATGCTCTTACCACTGAGCTACAGCTCTACAAAATAGCGGGACCTGGACTCGAACCAGGACAAGCGTTAGACGTCTGTGGGTTATGAGCCCACCGTGTTGCCAATTACACTATCCCGCGATATGGTAGCGGGGCCAGGATTTGAACCTGGGATCTTTGGGTTATGGGCCCAACGAGCTACCGGACTGCTCCACCCCGCAATGTGTCTAACTCTATTTCTTAATGATAACATAGCTCCTTAAACTATACCATATGCTATCGTGCAATTCTTTGGTCCCGAGGGCCGGGGTCGAACCGGCGAACCTTCAGATTATGATTCTGCTGCTCTACCAACTGAGCTACCTCGGGTATCTTACGTTTTCTCGTCCTCAACAACTTCGTACCAGTCACCCGCAAGTTGATACGACGTACGCCCCTCAGCCATGATCTTCCGGCACTTCTCGCACTCTCCCTCTTCGGTCGTATGGACGCACACGACATCTTCATACAAAGGATCCATGTTCACGAAGACTTTCACATTTTCTCCAAAGCGTATTTCTTCACTATATCATCTATCAAATCTTCTTCGACTCTTATCCAGAGGAAGTAGTCTGGACTTGTCATCGTCCTGTATCCTACCTCCAAATGCCACTTCCAGTTTTCGTAACCTTTTCGGTGGATAAAAAAGAAATACGTAGGTTCTGTGGCTTTCTTCAGGGCCTCCTCAAATTCCATGTCTATGCGTCGACGTGTTATTGAGATATTGCAATCAAGGATATCCACCCACCATTCGTACGCTTTTTCTTTTGCCTCCCTCAGGAGCTCTTGTTTTCTCTCGAGCGTCAGCTCATGTATCTTGTAGAAAATGTCACGCTCATGTTTCATGGTGGCTCCGGGCGGAATCGAACCGCCGACAACCGAGATTTTCAGTCTCGTGCTCTACCAACTGAGCTACAGAGCCATGGCTATCGCCTGACACTGTAGCCAGGCGTTTTATGTCGTAAAGTCGCTAAAACCGTCTTCCTTCATTTGTGACTCCAAAATCTTTCAACCATATTCTAAACATGTGTCCCGTCTGACAGGGATACACCGTGATCAAAACCCGTCTTGAACTCTTGTACGACGCTTTTTTCGTAATAGCCTATAACGATGCCTACTTCATTTCCGATATCACTCACATCGTAATTAGACGGGATGTCCCTCAGCTTCTTAATGAGCTCATTACAGATCGTTCGTGTACCTTCCCAGGTTCCTTCTTCCATCTTTTCATCCTAAATGAATGGCGTCCACGGGGGACAAAGTATGTATCGTTTCACTTGACTCTTCCAGGGGACATCTTCTCTCCACTTACCCCAGTCGCGCTTGATGTGTATCTCTGCTGCCTGTGCCGCGCGGTCTCCCCATTTCTGTCTGACTTCTTCGATGCCTTCCCGGTGATGTCGTTTTATCCTGTGCTTATATCCACGGTCTTTGGCGAACTCGTCCAGCCAGGCGTGTACCTCTCGAAATTCCTCTCCCAGGGCTTCCACGCAGTCCTGGCAGTGTTTATCTATGTAAGCCATCCATCCACCCCAAAAGAGAAGACCCCGCGGTTGCTTTCGCTCCCGGCGGGGTCCCTTGCGCCTTACTCTTGATGCTTATGCTTGCGGACCCCGCCCTTAGGGCATAGTATCAGCGTCGATATCACTAAACATGATATCGCTAATTCGGCTGCTGATACTGATAGTGGTCCGTGCCATCTGAAGATAATTCTCCTGATTCAGTGTCCAATAGAATATACGACCATCACAACAAGATGTCAACAACTATTTTCACTTTTTAGCTATTCGGGTAAATAGCGCTCGGGCTCGAGTAACGACGACGATACGCGCCACGCTCGTTACCCAGGCTGTTTTCGTGTCCGTCAGCAGCTGCATTATCCCCAGCACTGTTATCAACTACGTCACCATTAGGATTACCGCGGTCTGCATGTTGAAGGTTTACGCCTGTACCAACATTTGTATTACTAAGAGATATGCCGCTCATGCCGACAAATGTGTTCGCACCCATAGTGTACTCCTTAGATATTATTAGTGAAGCCAAACGCTTATAGCCAAGATATGAACAGATTATTAAGAGTTTTGGTCGCTTAGAGCTTTGAATCTCTCGATAGATTTGACGCCTTGAAGCATCTTTTGGCGTGCAGAAGCATTGTCCGTGTGTATGTGGATCTTAGGAGGATCGAATCCCTGAGTAGCTGTCGCCTCCTCTATCCACTTGATAACGTCATACCCGGTGCCTCGCTGGTCGTCTCCCAAGTCATGGTCAAGGCTGATCTCTGCGACGCGCCCCGTTTTAAGAAGTTCTATGGCCTCATCAGGCCAGTATACGCGCTCCCATCCGGTGGGCTCACTACGTTTATCGTCCAGGTAGACCTTCAAAGTTTGCTGTGCTGTCTTCTCAGCCTCTTTAGCACGCATGTAAGACAGGACTACCCTTGTAGCAGATCCTAGCTTCAGCTCCATTTGTATAGCCTCTGGAGGCTTTTTTTCAGGCTTTCTTACGGGCTGCCCTGCCTGATTTAAGCGATCTACCTCAAAATGCTCCTGCCAACGCGGGTATGTGAAGGGTGAGGTACCAGATTTTGGGCATACATATTTCACATAGTTCAGGAATTTACCTAAACGGTCATAGCTACCTGGCTTTGGTCTCACGCGATAAGTTTTACCGTCTTCCTGAAACTTGAACTCTGCAAGTCCCATGTCAGGATATTTAGTGGTGTCTGTGACTTGTACTTTAGGCATAAAAATCTCCTATTATATATTATAATAGGCCCGATTAAGAGATCATTAGAAATTTAGGAAACGCCGTAATTTGATGGGGCTCTCTTGGTTATTAAGAAAAACCTCTGCTTTAATTTCGAATTGTCCCCAGGCAGTTATGTTAAGCTCAAACCTAGAATCTTTATCAGTGACCTCACGTCGCCTATCCTTAAAAGTCTCATGGAGTATGTAGACGACTCGGTCTACTGAAGAGAGGGTCTTTTCATTGTGAGCTCCAAGCCTGATTTTAACAGCGTACTCCCCCGCTTTTATCTTCTTAGCGCCGTGTATGATATAAAACATCTCCGCTCGAGCATCTTTACGGGTTTTTTCAGGAAGCTCTAGTGGGCGTTGCTCGAGCGGATCATGTATAGGAGGATGAGGTTGCTCAATAGAGGTGTTTCCCCCTCCAGCAGCCCCGAAATCAGTTAGCCCATAAAAGGATCCACCGCCTTTAGTCTGTGCTTCAGATACGGGTGATTCAGGCACACTTAACTCTTCAACAGTCACGGTAGAAAGTTTTGTATCAGGTATTTTAGGAGCCTGGCCTAATTTCAAACCTGTTGGGCCTATGCTAAATTCCCCGCCTAAAGCGAGGCGCTCCTCTGTAGCATCTAGTACATTTATGATGCGTGAAGCAAATAAGAAAAGTACCAGCAAAAAGAAAGCATACTTTGTGAGTTGCTGGATAAGAGGCATCCGAATTTTTAGCCGCTCAATTTTAGGATCAAATCTTGTCTCTTCCACGATCGTTCTCTTAGATAAAAGGATACGGGGCCCTATATTTTCCGAGCATGCATAGATGGTTTTTATTGTACAAATTCAATGATAACAAACTGTGTTTTATCGTTAGAGTTAGTGTGTGCAACTCGGTTGTGTGCCAGCCAGGCAGTCCCCGAACAGGATATGTTGTAGACTTTTCCAGGGGGCACAAAAATAAAAGTATCCCCAGTAACATCCGGGGATGTGTCGTAGCGAAGATATAGACTTTTTTTTGTAAGTTTGATGTGCGGGTTACGGCCTGCTATCCTTTGAGGGTATGGCCGTACCAGTCTTCTTAGCATAGAAGTTTCTGTACCATCTGGCAGAACTAGCCCGCGGTCGTGATAGAGTGTTGACTCGTATGAGTAATAGCACCACCCAAAAGCGTGCTTATCTGAGAGGTCAATGAAGTCTGTGAGAGCGTCAAGATGTTTTTTACAGTTCGAGGGGTAGCTAAACTCCCCAAAGGCCACAGGAACTCCAAATTTTTGAGCTTCACGTACTTTAATCTCAACCGCACGCTTTTGAAGTTCTTTGTTCCAGCTTTTATAGGTGCTCCCCTCTTCGCAGAAAGCATCGTAAAAATGCGGGAAGAAAACTGCCGGATGCTTAGGTTTGAACCGTAAGTTAGTGGGTACTCCGGAGCTTGTAGACATCCATGGTTCATAGAACATCTTCAACCGTGTCTTCTTTTGGATGAAGAGTTCCTGTACCTTCTCATAGAAGGTAGTTAGCCGTTTACGCTCGAAAGGCATTGGCGGGAAACGAGGCCAGGGTTCATTCATGACGTCTATACCAACGATATTAGGGACGTCTTCAGCTTTGTCGATGACATATCCCAGCATCTCGATATACTTACTCTGTAGCTCCTCGCTCTGCCAGAAGTTCTTAAAACTAGTCATGACGGCAGGCTCTAGATAGTTAAAAGCC
>WJJK01000197.1 GCA_014729705.1 Candidatus Altarchaeales archaeon
AGTCCATATTTCTTCTTGCTTCCACTTCATTTTTAATCCAATCCGGGTATTGTTACCTGGGAGGCGAGATGATCCTATCCGAGCTAACACTATCCTCTAATACCTTTGATCTCTCGGAGCTATCCCAATCGATCTCTGAATCTAGTTACCCTTTCCTTCGATTCCTCAGAGAGATTTCTTTCTCCCCGGTCACCGTACCTCCATGGAGAAACCGGATCAGTGATCGGATCAAAGCATTTTATTCAGAGGTCTCACTTTCTGAAGCTTCCGTAGCAAACCCGGGAACTAAAGAAGCCGCAATCAGTAAAGCCCTTTATGCTTTATGTGACTGCGTGGGGAAATTTATCCTTCAACAAGGGGACTCCTTGGACCCCACCTGGAGGTTTTCTTCAGCAGAAAATCATACGGAGCTTCTGAGGCAGGTGGAGACACACAGAGAGTGGCCGGACGGGGATCTTTACTACGAAGGGTTGAGACTTTTCGTGCTTCCCCATTCCTGGGAAGGAGAAGGGGAAATCCGAGCTAATCCAGAAGACTGGGGAAGGTCCTCAATAGAAATCAGCCTTTCGAGGAGGCTGATAGGGCCAGCCCAACAAGAGCTGGCTGAGAAAATAAAACCGATCGACGAGTCCTTGTATCACAGATGGGTATTGGACCAGGAAGATAAAGAGGTCGTTAACCAGATATCCAAATTTGGAAAAAGATACGGCCTATACCACACGTTTACCGAGTATTTACTCCAAGCCCGAATGTTCTTGGTCTCCGAACACGGTCCTTTCAGAGAATCCGATTAGTAAGCCTAAAAGGCGGTACATATCCTGTCTCTCTGTAAAAGGGTAATGGGCACTGAATCCTGGTATCTTCCGCCTTCCGGAAATCAGGGAAGGAAGTATCGTCCTCGGATCCGATTTAAGAACCACAAGAAAAATCCGGCAAGTCGTGAGAGCCGTATCCAGGTATGAGGGGTGCTCATGACCCAATATGGGATGAGGTTCTCCTCGTTTTCGACACCGAATAACTGACTTCTGTCTCTTTTGTACAAACTCGAGAGCCTTCTCCGCCTTTTCGATAGAAAGGTTGAGTTCTCCTTCATACATTCTCTTGTATGCTTTCTCCAGAAGGAAGGAATCGGAACAAAAAGAAGAGTACACCTTTGCAACGCTCCCCAGTATCGGTTTAAGAAACCGATAGATAACCTCAGGACTCCAATCCAACCCCATCTCGAAAGGGCGATAAAGGAAAAGAGGATCCGAGGTTATTTCCAAATCATGGAAAAGGGAATCCACTCCCCAAAGGGTCCTCCCTCCCTGCTTGAAACTGATAGAAGACCTCTTCAAGGTATCGAAGGCTATGCTCTCCACCCGAGGATCCTTTGACTGAACCGCATATCTAATAAGAGGGGAAATTGCTCCCGGAATCTGCATCTTTTCCAGAAAACATGGAACCAATCGGAGTAAGGTTTCATCTTCCCTTTCCTCCGAAAGGAAAGAAAGAAAACACTCATGGAAAAGTTCCCCGTCCCCACGCCGGCGACACTCATGGCTCAGGGAAACCAATACCTCCCCTCTCTCACCTTCCCTGAACCTTCGAACCAACCGGTCGTAGTCCAAAACAATCCTCCGGGATTTTCCTACCCGAAAACTACATTGTTTGGTAAAAAACGGGTAATCTGTAAATAATATCTTCCTCTGTGACCTACCTCGGGGCAAGCCCCGAGGCTTCTTGGGAACCGGTTTAGGCTCCGCAAGCATATAGCTCCCCGGGTCCCTGGGAGCTGAAAGATTCAAAGAATCCGGTTGCGGTTCCAAATAAAGCAACCGAAAGAATTACGCAAGCGGCATTTAAATCCCGATCGGTCGTTCTCCTGCAGTAAGCGAACTAATTCTTTATGTAGTCCTCGGAGAGGATCGGTGCCCTATTAATCCGAAAGTCTTGAAAGAAGCCTCAGAAAAGGTCAGGAAAAATTTCCAGTGAGGGCTCGCTCTCATCCCCGAGGCAAGCCTCGGGGCTTTCCCACTCACTCTTGTAACAGATATAAATGTAAATCGTTTGCGCTTTTGTTCTCATTTCTTGTTTGTTGAAATGACTCTAGATTACACCATCTACATACCGTCACCGCCCAAAGAAAGGGACAGTTCCGGAACCTCCCAGGGAACCGTTGAGGAGAACTGCATTTCCCCATGTTCCAATGGAAACAGCACCACCTGCGGAACCTCTTCTGAGCCCTCCTTGACTCTGCGAAGGACAATCCCTGACAGGCCAAGATACTGCACGGCATCTGCCGCTCTTGACAGATAATATTGGGTCCACTCCCCGCTATCCCTTAAAATTTCTGGGGAGTATTCCTCGTTATCGAATAACTCATGTCTTTCCCAGGAGTCAGAGTCGGCCCAACTGTACTCGGTTTCCCGTGCCAGTTCTGCCACCATCTTCAGGACTTTGATTTGGGGGATAGGTCGTCGAACATAGGCCAGGTACACAAGGGTGGCCATCACGAAAGAATCCACATACGGGTATTCTTCCATGAGCTTATCCGTCATCCACCCATGCCAGTCCTCTTTCTCCCGAAGGGAGCTTATAATCTGGACGGCAAAAGCAAGGTTTCCCATCCTCCTGGCTTCCGCGTACCATTCAGGGCTGGGATCCGGTCCAAGACCACGAATATTTCCTGTCATGAGGCACCTCCCGAAATATGATACCTCGGAAAAGGATTATCTTGACAGAGCCTGTAAATTCAGTGCTATACTTCGAAAATCTTGGGTCCTCTCCGGATGAGGGAAAAATGGATAGAAGGCAGACCCTCCTGGCTCTTCTCCTTGACGAGATCGAGATGCCATACGAGGGTGGGGAGCAATCCCAGTTTCAATCGGCTATTTATCTTCTTCAACGATCAGGAATCGAGCTGGGGTACCACTTTATATGGCACGAGTCAGGAGTGTGGTCGAGGGCGCTATCAGAGGATCTTTTGATGGTCCACTACTCGAAAGAGGACCCAGCAGAGCAATGGGTTCTCGACGAAAAAACCATGATCAAAGTGGGGATCCTGAATAATAGATATTGCTTTAAAGAGGCCCCGCTGGAAGAAATCAACGCCGTCGCAGCATACCGATTTCAACAGCTTTTTTGTTCAACCACTTCTGAGCAACCCTTTCGGCTGAGAGGGTGCTCGATTTTTTCTGAATCCGAATCCGTTTCTTCTTAGGCTCTTTGCCTTTACCCTTAGCCTCCGCAAGGATCCTCTCGAGGTCTTCCTCTGGCATCTTCTCAAGATGTTCCCCGAGGGCCAGCATGACAGCTTGCAGGAGGGCATGGATCTCTTTATCCCCCTCCTCTGCATATTTATTGAAATACGCTGCCTTCATAAATACAGAGCCACCAGGAGTTAGGTGGCTCAAGGCACTCTTTGCGATTGAGTTAATCCCTTTGACGATAACGGGGGAATTACTCAGCAGACCAATACCTGCGGTGCTAAGAGCAAGATAGGCCGTGGTAGTTGCAGCTGTTTTTAACTGCCTCTTTTCCTCTTTGGTCAGTTTTTTACCCATCATCAGACGTCCAATGTTCCTGGGAGCATTTTTCATGGACTTCATCTGATATTTGGTTTTCTGCCAAAGCTCTTTCGGGTACGAGGTGGCCTTTTTCTTGAGCCAGCTACCCGCACTTTTCAACTTGGCCCGGAGACCTTTTTTACC
>WJJK01000198.1 GCA_014729705.1 Candidatus Altarchaeales archaeon
GGTCAGGACACCACTTTCCCTGAGAAACCCGAGAAACCCCCCCCTAAAATTTCGATCATACCAGATAAATACAAAAATCCCCGGCACCTGAAGATACCGGGGATTTCTGGCCCTGATTAGGCAATCCGTCTGAGGGAGGACGGTTGCTTACAGGAGGGTACCGGTCGCACTGAAGACCTGAACAGCAGCGCCAGCCGTAGAGGCGTAGGTGAAGTTAGCCTGAGACAGCTGGTAGAGGTCGCCTTCCGGCAGGTTCAGCGAAAGCTGAAGCGCGCCCGTGTCGTAAGTGGGGCGATACTTGTTCGCATTCATCGAACCCGTTGCCGCCGCAGTCATGACACCAGCGCTCTCGAGAGTGGCACCGGCCGGAACCGTGTAGACACCACCAGCGAGGATCTGGAGAAGAGCCGCGAGACTACCCGTGCTGGCCGAACCACCGGCATTGGTCAGCTCGCTGTTTGCAGCCGTAGCAGCAATCAGAGCGTTGACAGAGGCAAGATCAAGGGCACTGGGTGTATCCATCGCGGCAAGGATTGCAGCTGCGATTGTGTTGGCATCCGAAGCCGTCAGGGCACCGGTACCAGCAGCGAGACCGCCCTTCTCGACGTTGTCGATCAGGTAAGCGGCAACACCATCATAGGCAGCAACGGTGGTAATCACACCACCGGCCGTCTGAGTGCTGACCGTGTCATTGTCGGCACGACGGAGGTACTTCGTCTGACCCGGAGGATCATAGGGAAAACTTCGCTGCGACTCATTGGGCTTCAGATCGAGAACCTGAAGAACACTGTCCGGAATATCCGTGCGGATCATGCAAACGTAAACCTGAGCCATCTTCTTCTCTCCTGTGGTTGAGGGGTACCTTTTCCAGTAAGGGTTTCCCTCCACACAAATACTGATTGAGAGGAACTGGAAAACCTCTCACTTATTATGCAGGAGATATAACAAAAAAATTGTCTAAAAGATCACCAGATGAGAGCTTCATGCACCACTTTTCTGCCCTTATTTGTTGCACTTACGGCTCTCCGGGCTTCTACTTTTTCCATCTTATAATTACGATACAGTTCCAGGGGAAGGTCCGTCCAGGAATTCGAGAGAAGGACGTGGACCTCCCTTTCCGTCCGCAGCTCCCAGGACACATCTCTGAGAAGCATGTGGTCCCGAAAACCGAACCCCTCTACCGTATAAGAAGTGAAATTCGAGGTTCTACTCAAAGGAACATAGGGCGGATCAAAATAAACGAAATCAAGAGGCTTAGCCACCTCGAGGACAGACTCAAAAGGAGCACAAGATAAATGAGCCTTCTGCAGAGCTTTAGAGCAACTCCTTAGCAAAGGCTCATTACAAATCTTCGGTTTCTTGTACTTCCCGAATGGAGAGTTGAAAAGATTGGACTTATTCACTCTGTACAGGCCATTGAAACAGGTCCTGTTCAGGTATAGGAACCACGCAGCCACTCCAGAGTCCGGGAGAGATTCCGGTGCGACTCTCCTCATCTCTTTGAAAAAACTATCGTCGTTAGGATAATGAGAAAGGAGGGAGATGACTTTGTCGACATCATCCCGGATCGCCCGATACGTCCGAATCAGCCTCTCATTGACATCACTGAGGTAAGCCTCTTGTATGAGACCTCTCCTCGAAAGCTCAAAGAACAGGGCACCGCCCCCTACCATTGGTTCATGGTAATCCCCAAATTCCGTCGGAATTTTTTTCAAAAGATGGGGAAGTAACCTCTGTTTACCGCCCACCCACTTGAGAAAAGGTTTAGGAAGGTTTCCCATATCAGGTTATGATGCCTTTCTTATTCTGTTTTTTTTTCTTTCTGCACATAGGGCTCATATGAAGACGTATCTTTACCCTTACTGGCAGCCAGCTTCTTTGCTTCATCCCAGGAGTCCGTCCTCTCTCCCCCAACATTGGGAGCAAGCTGAGGAATCATCCCGTCGCCCTTCATATCTCTCTTTTTACTGTCAAGTCTTCGGTTCTTAGCCTGCATCTGGCTACGAACCTTTAAGTTCTTTCCCGGCCATCCGTCCCCCTTCAAAACAAAGCTGCAGAGGGAAATAACCCGCTCTGTATTTTCGGAAGAACACTCCGGGCACGCTCTTGGCTCATTCCTCTCTTTTATGAGGCAGGTCACCTCGAAGATCGACTCACAGTTTTCACACTTGAACTCGTAAACAGGCATATAAAACCCCTCCAAAAGAATCCCTCTAGAATATACCAGAGAGACTACAGGGCGTCTTATTTTCTTGAGAGGTAATTGATAACAGAAGCAACGTGTTTGCACACGAGCTTGGTGCCAAGAGGATCTCTAACTTTTGGGACGGAAGCCGTTCCTCTCGGATCTGCTAAATCATATCCATTGA
>WJJK01000199.1 GCA_014729705.1 Candidatus Altarchaeales archaeon
GGCATGCACTCTATCGCGGTTTCATGGGGTATACATGAGGAAAAACTTTTGGCTGCACAAAACCCGGATTATATGGCGTCATCGTTCACTCAACTTGAGGATTATATTAATGAATTAAACCAAAACATTTAACTCTTCCCATGGATTGCGAGAAACCCAACACCTATGCTAAGGCCGGCGTTGACATCAAACGCGAGGAGCAGGCGATATCTGAGATAAAGGATTGGATGAACAAAACCTTCAGATTCAGGAAGGGTAAAGTAGGCGGCGTTTTAGGGGAGATAGGATCATTTGCTAACCTAATTGATTTAGGGGAGTACGCCCTGGCGGTCTGCACCGACGGTGTGGGAAGCAAAGTCTTGGTGGCCCAAGAGTTGGGTAAATACGATACTGTGGGAATAGATTTAGTTGCCATGAACGTAAACGACCTGATCTGTTTGGGCGCTGAACCCATCTGTATGGTGGATTACCTTGCCATGCAGTGCATGGATTACTCGATCGCCAAAGAGATTGCCGCAGGTATCTACTTGGGGGCCGAGCAAGCTCAGGTATCTGTTATCGGAGGTGAGACTGCGTCACTGCCTGAGATAATCTGTGGGGTAGGTAAAAACGGGTTTGATCTGGCAGGCACCGCGGTGGGTTTGATTAAAAAAGATAAGATAATCACAGGCAAAAAAATCAGGGAAGGGGATGCGGTTTTAGGTTTCGCAAGCTCAGGCATACACAGTAACGGCCTGTCTCTTGCAAGGAAGGTCTTGCCTAAAAACATGTGGCTTAATCTTTTGGCTCCCACAAGAATATACGTCCAAGAAATACTTTCATTATCCCGTGGATACGACTTCCACGGCTTGGCTAACATCACAGGCGGCGGAGTCCTCAATCTTCTGAGGTTAACCTGTGACTTCGGCTTTAAACTGGATAACATGCCTAAACCTCAGATGGTTTTCAGGCAAATCAAAAAAGAGGGTGAAGTATCCCCAAAGGAGATGTATAAGACATTCAATATGGGGGTTGGTTTTGTCGCAGTAGTCTCAGAGGATGCGGCGGAGAAAATAGTCGGCAAACACGGATCCGACTATCAGGTCGCAAAAATAGGAGAAGTAGTGGGTGAACCCGGCGTCGAAGTAGTGCTTGAAGATGAATCACTCACATACAAACCATAACTTGTTTTCTTAAATACCTTATTTACCTATTTTCTTTTCAACAATGCCTTTCACTGAATCAGAGAAGATATGGTTTAACGGGGAATTCGTTGACTGGGGTAAAGCCCAAACACACGTATTAACCCACGCCCTACATTATGGTTCCGGTGTTTTCGAGGGTATACGTTGCTATGAAACCAAGAACGGTTCTGCGGTCTTCAGAAACACAGACCACGTTAGGCGTCTCTTTGATTCTGCGAAAATCTATTTCATGGACGTCCCCTACACCGAAGACGAGTTTAGGGCTGCCATAAAAGACACGGTTAAAATCAATGAACTCAACTCCTGCTACATAAGGCCCATAATCTATCGCGGTTATGGGGAGATGGGTTTGAATCCGCTTGACGCGGTCGTTGACTGTGCGATTGCCGCCTGGCCTTGGGGCACCTACCTTGGGGAGGAGGGCTTGAAAAACGGCATCACAACCATAATCTCCGGATACGAGCGCATAAACTCCAACATCATGCCCTGTCAAGCTAAAGCCTGCGGCCAGTACATAAACAGCATACTAGCGAAAGTCGAAGCCCTAAAGGCCGGCGTCGACGAGGCCATACTCTTGGATAGTCGAGGCAAGATAAGCGAGGGTCCAGGTGAAAACCTCTTCCTAGTCAAAGACGGTAGATTGATAACCCCGCCCTTCTCTGCAAGCATATTGCCTGGGATAACAAGGGCAAGCGTCATAGAGGTAGCCCAAGATTTAGGTTTTGAAGTAAGCGAACAAGACATTGACCGCGGCCACCTCTACACGGCAGACGAGTTGTTTTTCACAGGCACCGCAGCCGAAGTCACCCCCATACGCGAAGTCGACGGAAGGGAAATAGGAAAACCCGGGCCCACAACAAAAAAGATCCAAAACAAGTTCTTCGAAATAGTTAAGGGAGAAGAAAAGAAATACGGGCATTGGCTAGACTACATATGAACTTCCAAGTTAACAAAAAAACTTAGCTTTCAGTTGATTTTTTGTTTTTCTATTTTTTCTTTGATGCTTTGAAATATTTGAGCCCCGTCTCCTTCCTCGTATTTCTTCCTGGTCCAATCCGCCATCTGGTGGGCGTGTATCACGCGTTCGGGGTGCGGCATCATACCCAACACGTTTCCCTGGGGGTTGGTTATCCCCGCAATATCCGCTAAACTGCCGTTGGGGTTCTCCGGGTATCCTTGCGCCTTCTCCCCGCCCTCGCCGCAGTATGTGAATACTATTTGTTTGTTTCTCTCAAGCTCAGCCAACCGCTCAGCTGATTTCCCGCCTAAAGTGAGTCTGCCCTCCGCATGGGCTATTGGGATCTGTAGAAC
>WJJK01000200.1 GCA_014729705.1 Candidatus Altarchaeales archaeon
CAAGTGATATCTTTATCCTCAGAACGTCTGAGAATACCACTTGCTCCCACCCAATCTGCGTGAGCCCTTCTCCCACAGGATTTGCAGGAGAACTTTACGCCGGAACGATTCCGGCGAGAAACGTAGCCGCAGGAAGGGCATTCCTGTGATGTGTATGCTGGGTTGACCTTTTCGATGGCGGTTTTTCGTTCCAGAGATGTCTGAAGAGCCCTGTAGGCAAACCTTTTCTGACCTCTGGAACCTCGAAGGTCTAGATCCTCAACTACAAACAGGGTGTCGGGGTACTTTCGAATCAGCTCGTTCACAACCCGACCACATTCGGTCTTGATCATCCCGGTCAATCGAGATTCAAGACGGTCAAGGCGAGGGGAATTCTCCCGGAGCCCTTGCCGCTGCCTGTTTGCCCGAACGGTTTGGAGTCTCTTGTAGAGCTTATCAAACTTCGGCTTGAAGGACTCCCCGTAGAGTCTTCCTTCAGAATCGGTAGCCAGGACGTTGAGTCCTACGTCTACGGCTAATGTCCCGGCATCTTCTGGGACCTCTGGGATCTCCCATTCCCGCTTATCGATAACCTCGAATCTCCACTTACCCGTCTTTGTTTTCCGGGCTGAGATTCCTTTCGAGACATCAGAAGCTCTCGAAACATAGGGATTCCCGCTCAAAGGAAGCCAGATGGATTTCCGGTATCGCAACTAGTGTTTTAGTTTATAGAATTTTGTAGGAAAATCACCCATCCTGTCCCTTAATTTTTCGGAGAGCCTCAGAGATTGAGGTTTTGTTTCCTTCAACTGTTTCTACTCCATCAAAGGCAATTTTGAAGAGTTCTTCGGCTGCCGCATTTCGACTTAAACCGCCTCTGATTTCCGCATATTGATCAATTCTTTGAAAAAGTTCCTCCGGAAGATAAAACCCTCTGGTAATCATTTTCACGCCTCTTCGGATCTTTTTTCTTTTCGGCATATTTTTCTCCTCCACAGCTTCAATTAAGTTCCTATATGCTGCATAATTAGTAGGAAGAGTTCCTTTTGGTTTTTTCATCCTATGATCCGTAGCAGCAAACATAGTTTAGGGAAAACAAATCCCGGGAAGATCAAAGGTCTCCACCGGTTTGTTCAATTATACCGGAACCTACTACAAGATATCATCGATCACCTCTGGGAGAAAGGGTTCCGGGGAAAAACGGATACCAATTTCGAGTGGTGGTTTCACTTTGATCTCAAAAAAGACAAGCTCCGGCTCCCTTCTCTTCTTCCGAGTTGGTTCTTGGAAGAGAATTTCGCGGAAGCCTATCCAGATTTCACGAGTCGGATACTTCAATGTGCCGGAAAACAAGCCTGTTCCATGATTCATGCGGTCATTGAAGAACAGAAACGGCGCCTTTACGTTCTTCGGAATATTCAAAGAAAAAGAGATCGAGCCTTATTTCAAAAGAAAAAAGGGACCCATGAAAGAGCCCCGATAGATTCGGAAGCTCTTCTTCGTAATCTTCAAAATGTTGAGGGAAAGTTCCATCGATCTCAACTGAAATTGAAAAAACCTTATGCCGGGAGAGCGAATCCGGAGTTGGATTCTCGGTTTGTAGATTTCGAAGAAGGAGAGTTTTTCGAGTATTTCGTTCAACTGAAACTCTTCGGAGTCAAAAATGAAAAGGGTCAATTCATCGGTGGAAGAGCGGCTGCTAAAAAGGGTCCAGAGGAAGGTGCCTGGATCCGTATTCCGGTAGAGGGGACCAGAGTATCGGATAAATGGTCTCTCAAATTGAAGCGTCTAGATTCGGTTCGTTTATGTGAGACCAGTTTAATCCTGATGTTCAAAGGTAAAGCCCCGAAGAAATCAGGAACCGAGATCCTTGGGGGAGACCAGGGAGTTAATACCGTTTTAACTTTATCTGATGGCCAAGAAACCCAGAAATGTATTCATGGCCATAGTTGGCGGTCTATATTAGAGAAAAAGAACCGCTGTATGCCGGGTTCAAAAGGCTTCAAGAGAGCCTGCGCCCATGAAACCAATCATGTGAATTGGTCTTTGAACCGTCTGGATTGGTCCTCGGTTCAGGAGTTGTTCCTGGAGCATGTAAAGGACCTCCGGAAGGGGAGACGGCAACGGGTAGGTTTCTTACGCCACTGGAGGTATCCTCTGGTAACAGAGAAATGTGAACGGCTCTCCGAGGAGGAAGGTTTCCATCTTGGACGAACCCCGAACGCATTTCGTTCCCAGAGGTGTTCCTCTTGTGGTTGGGTACGTAAGCGGAATAGGAAGAAATCTGTGTTTACCTGTACCTCATGTGGAAACACATTGGGGGCAGATCTAAATGCGGCGATCAACAACTCCTTTTCCGACCTCTTTGAGGTTCCATCGTGGTTGCGTTCGGGTAAATATAACCGAAAGGGGTTTTTCTGGACCCCTTTCGGATTTTTTTACCCGACTGGGGAGCCCATAGTCCCCCAGACCCAAGTTAAAACCTGATTTCTATAGTTTTCTATGGAATCAGGAACTATCGCGTGATCCATGAATCCGGTATGCTGAGAGCCTTTACCGGCATTCTGAGGGTGCCACATCCTGCGGAGGTTCATCAAGAAAACCTCGAATTTACTCATAGTCTCATAGGCATCTAGAAGAATCTGAGCCTCTTCCTC
>WJJK01000201.1 GCA_014729705.1 Candidatus Altarchaeales archaeon
ATATAAGGTAGGTTAAAACAAATACTTCAATCCATGAAGGCTAAGGTTACCCTGGTTTTGCTGTCTCTGGCTGCGACCACCCTAGCCTACCCCTTCTTCTTCGGTTTCACAGGCGTCAAACCCCGCTATGATGAAACAGGGTTGTATAAGGATCAGCTTGTGGTCCTGATCTTCTCAGACGTTGAGGAACCCATAAGGATCACGGAGGTAGAGGCTGCGGTTGAGGGGGAGGCGTGCATAAACCAAACATTTAGGCACTACAAAATCCTTAAAAACCCTGAAGACGCCCGATTCAAATACAAACAAGAGAGCCTGCTGATCCTGGACTGCCCAAACAACATCCCCTTCGATGAACACTACACAGCAGAAGTGACCATCACCTACTCCAAGTTCGGGCAAATCACAAGAAAAAGCAGGGGCAGGGTTGCCGGCCTCAAGAAAGCCCACAGCAAAAGCCACATTAGATACGTGTTGGGGGAGGCTGCGCCGGATAACGCCGCTGAAGCGGGGGCGTGGATCCTGGGTTTAGCGTTAGTATGGTATCTGCCGCTTTATTTAGCCTATAAAATACTTAAACGGTTCAGCGCGTTTTATTGTTGGCCTGCTTTTTTCTTCACATCAACAGCCCATCTTCTGAGGACGTTGACTGCGGTTTTCGCGGCAACCACCCGATACAATATGCCCGATGTATTCTACGACAAAACCACACACCTTTTTTATCCCGCCACGAGCATCCTGCAAATCGTGGGGGGGGAATTCAAATACATGATTTATGTTTTGTTTATCTTCGACTCCCTAGCATATTATCTGCCGTTTGCCGCAGCAGCCGCAGCAATACGTTTAGTGAAGAGGAGGGTGGGCGGAAAATAATTAATCTAACCCGAGAACCTGGTCCATGCCGTAGATCCCTTGTTTTCCGTGGATGAATCGAACGGCAAGCAGGACTCCGTTTACGAATGCGTCCCTGCTTTGAGCGCGGTGGGTGATCTCGATGCTCTCCCCTAAGGTAGCGAAGAGGACCGTATGATCCCCGATTATGTCGCCTCCCCGGACTGCGTGGATCCCTATCTCCTTTTTCTTTCGGGGGGCCTCCCCCTGCCTGCCGTATGTGGCGTTTTCATCTAAATCCGCGCCAATGGATTCCGCTATCAACTGAGCGGTCTTCAATGCCGTGCCGGATGGCGCGTCTTTTTTGAATCGGTGATGGGTCTCTATTATCTCTATGTCGAAGTCGTTGAGGGTTTTCGCCGCCTGCTGTATTATTTTCCAGAAGACGTTGACGCCTATGCCCATGTTCGGGGAAATCACGGCACCCGCTTGAGAGGTGTTTATTGAATCCTTAATCTGGTTAAGCTGATCCTTGATGTAGCCGGTTGTGCCTATCACCAGGTTGGCTTGATGGGATACCACGGTCTGGGTGTTTCGGGGAACTGCGTTGGCGGTTGAGAAATCCACTACTACGTCGGGTTTAGATTCCTCAAGAACCTCCCCCAGTTTGTCTGCGCCCCTGACCTCCACGCCGCAGGGTTTGCCTGTTGAGAGCACGCCAATGTCCTCCCCCGCGAAGGGGGTTCCGACTGCGTCTACTGCTGCCACCAATTCAAGATCCTGCTCATCCAAAACACGCGAGGCTATGTCTTTACCCATTCGACCGCATCCTATGATTGCGACTTTTATCGTCATCTTTAAAATAACTATTTATGGTTGAAGTATTAATAATCGCAGGCAGCAAATCCGATCAACACGTGGTTGATAAGGTGGAGAAGACGCTCACAGACCTTGAAGTATCCTATGGGTTTGAGGTATGCTCCGCGCACAGGGAGCCTGAGAGACTGGATGAATTGATTTCACAGTCGGATGCGAGGGTCTTCATATGCATCGCGGGTTTATCCGCCGCCCTGCCGGGGGTTACGGCATCCAAAACCAGTAAACCGGTTATTGGTGTGCCTGTTGAATCCAAGCTGGGGGGTTTGGATGCGTTGCTTTCCACCGTACAGATGCCCCCCGGGGTGCCTGTCGCGTGTGTCGGCGTCGACAACGGGAGGAACGCAGCCTACCTCGCAAAAAGGATTTTAGAGGCCTGAATCTATCAGGCCTTCGAACACTTTTTCGGCGGGGCCTATCAAGTAGACTTTCGTTATTTCATCTTCTGTTAGTTCGAGTTCCACGCGTAAATCCCCGCCCTTAGCCTTGAAGTGTATGGGTTTTTCCGGATCCGCTTTGTGGTTTAACACTGAGGCGACCGCGGAGGCGCATATGCCTGTGCCGCAGGCTAGTGTTTCAGCCTCCACCCCCCGCTCATAGGTCCTTATTCTGAATTGGTTTTCCGCCAGGGGTTGGATGAAGTGTACGTTGGTGCCGTTGGGGAAGGCGTGTGTATAGTGCCTAATCCTCGACCCCGCCTGCACCACATCAAATAAATCAAGCTCATCCACAAACAAAACCGCATGGGGATTGCCCATCCCAACCGCAGTAACCCTGAACTCGAAGCCGTCCACTAAAATCTCCTCGTCGATGAAGGAGTTTTTACCGCAGTTTACTTGAGCGCCCACGCAATCGATTTGGGGGCGGCCCATATCCACTCGAACATCCTCCCCCAAAAAAATTATTTCCTTAGACCCTGCAAGGGTTTCAACAGTAAACTCGTCTGAATCCACGTAACCCTTCTGCCTGAGGTATTTAGCAAAACACCTTATGCCGTTTCCACACATCTCCGCAACCGAGCCGTCGGGGTTGTAGAATATGAATTTCGCGTCGAAGTCCCCTGACTTTTGTATGAATACAACACCGTCGGATCCCACGCCAAAATGACGGTCGGATACCCTTGAGACGAATCCGGGTTTATCCGCCTCAGCAACCAATGGTTTCTCCCACTCGTCAACTAAAACAAAATCGTTTCCAGCCCCATGCATCTTCGTGAAAGGTATGTCCATCTTAATTTAACCTAAATCCCTTTTTTCCTAAAGTAATATCCGGCTACTTCCCAGGGTATGGGAATTATTTTAACGACGCCGACGTATACCTAAGTCAACAAGGATGAATAAAGGTAGGAGCACTATAAAAGAGGCGGGGGGTTTTTTGTTTGACATGGACGGCGTCATATGGCGGGGGGACAGTCTTTTCCCTGGCGCAGAAAAAGTGGTGCAAAAGATACGGGGTGAGGGGAAAAAAATCCTTTTTGTCACAAACAACGCAAGCAAAACCCGAAAACACTTTCAAAGGAAGCTGGGGAGTATGGGCATCACCGTGTCGGAGGGGGAATTAATTAACTCCGCATACGCCGCATCCCACTATATTGCGCGGGAACAGGGACCCTCTAAAATCCATGTCCTGGGATCGGAAGGGCTTGGAAAAGAGCTTTTAAACCTAGGTCACACGTTGGTTGAGCGGGGGGCGGACTTCGTTGTCACAGGCCATACTACTGAGTGCTGCTGGATTGATCTGAGAAACGCTTTATGGAATATACACTACGACGGCGCGAAATTCATCGCATGCAACGCGGATAGGACCGCAGACCACGGTGAGGGGTTAATCCCCGCCGCAGGCGCCTTCATGAAGGCGCTTGAATACTCCTCCAACACCAAGCCCACGGTAGTAGGTAAACCCAGTAAACCAGTCTATGATCTGGCTTTAGAGATTTTAGGTTTATCAAAGCAGGAGTGCGTGATGGTTGGAGACAACCTGGAGACTGACGTGAAGGGGGCAGTAGACAACCAAATATTCTCGGTTTTAGTTGAAACCGGGGTCCACGATAAGGCTGATTTCGATAGATTCGGCGTAAAACCGGATTTGGTGCTCGACTCGGTAGCTGATCTTGAGGAATACATATGAAGTGCCTTCTTGACGCAGACTATCAGGTGCGGGGGGAAACCCCCCACATAAGATTATTCTATAAGACTGACAGAGGCAGGGTGACTGAAAAGGTGTCGGACTTCAAGCCCTACTTTTATGCGCTGCCCCGCACGTCGATGGATGATGCGAGGAAGGCCGTTGAATCCCTGGAGGCTGTGACTTCGGTTGAAACCAAAAAAATGTTTAAATCAGAGGGGCAGACAAACGTCTTAGTCGTCTGCGTAGCCCTGCCAAGGGATGTCCCAAGGCTTAGGGGGGAGATAAGAAGCCTGCCTGAGATAGCGGATGTGTTTGAGGCGGATGTGCCTTTCGCAAGAAGATATCTCATAGACTCAAAAACAACCCCCATGCAGTATTCAGATAAAATAACGTTGAATGTGGCGGCAGTCGACATCGAAGTCTACTGCCGGGGGGAGCCTAAATCCGATGAAGACCCCGTCATCATGATAAGCTACGCAGACACCGGGGGGTTGCGCAGGGTTTGGACCTACAAAAACCCGGGCGTGAAAAAACAGTATGTGGAAGTCCTCGAAGGCGAGGAACAGGTAATCAAGGCTTTGGTTGAAACAATAAAGAAACGGGAGGTAGACGTAATCTGCGGATACAATTCAGACAACTTCGACATGCCGTATCTTAAGGAGAGGTCAGAGATTTTGGGTTTGGATTTCAACCTAGGCTTCGATGACACCCCCGTTAAGATGGAGAGGAGGGGGATGAACAATGGAGCCCGCATCACAGGCCGCCCCCACGTCGACTTATATCCCATCGCAAGGCAGGTCTATAATTTCCCCCGCTACCGGCTTGAAGACGTCTATGAAGGCATATTCGGAACCCGGAAGGTGGACATAAAAAAAGACGACATAAACGTGTTCTGGGACTCCAAGAAGGAAGGGGACCTTGAGTGCTTGATCGAGTATTCCATGAGCGACGTGGACGCTACCCTTGAGATCGCCCAACAACTCCTACCCCTACAATATGAGTTGTCTAAGTTAATCAAACAGCCCCTGTATGAGACCTCGCGCATGGCTGCGGGACAGCGGGTTGAATACCTTCTAATGCAGAGGGCGTGTGAAAAAAACATTTTAGTCCCCAACCGACCTGGAGATGAACTATACAATGAGAGGGGGGTCGACGATAAATACGAGGGCGCATATGTGGTTGAACCCAGAAAAGGCATACACGATAACATTGTTTTATTCGACTTCAGGTCCCTTTATCCCTCAATCATCATCTCCCATAACGTGGATCCCTCCACCTTGGACTGCGGATGCTGTCAGGAGGCCAATAAATCCCCGGCGGGACACGTATTTTGCACGAATAAAAAGGGTTTCATACCCTCCGTCCTGAAAACATTAATTAATTTGAGGGTTGAAACCAAAAAACAGCTTAAAGCCGAGGTTGACTCAGGCAAGAAAAGCCAGCTGGACGTTAGACAAAACGCCCTTAAGCTTCTGGCAAACAGCATGTATGGTTACTACGGGTTTCAGAGGGCCAGGTGGTATTGCCGTCCCTGCGCGGAATCCATAACCTCCTGGGGCAGGGACTACATCCATAAGGCTATAAAGCAGGCGGAGGCCGAAGGATTCACTGTGGTATACGGGGACACCGACAGCGTGTATCTGACTTACCCCCGTGAGGCTGATGAGAAAAAGATTGTTGATAAGGCGGAGAGATTTAGGGAAACCCTCAACCAGGAGCTGCCTGAAGCCATGGAGCTTGAATTCGAGGGCTTCTACCCCCGGGGGGTCTTCATAACCAAGAAAAGGTATGCCGTAATAGGCGTGGACGGTAAACTCACAGTCAAAGGCCTTGAAACCCGCAGAAGGGATTGGGCGAGACTCGCTAAATCGGCGCAGGAGAGGGTTTTGGACATTATTTTGGGGGAGAAGAACCCCAAGAAAGCAGCAGGTTACGTCAAGGATTTAGTGCAGAAGGTGAAGGCCGGCGACATCCCGCTTGAGGATCTTGTCATACACACTCAGATGACCAGGAAAATAGGGGACTATGTATCCGAGGGCCCGCATGTTTTAGCGGCTAAGAAGGCGCTTAAAAACGGGCGGGAATTTCGGCAGGGAGACATAATATCCTATATAGTCACCCGCAGGGGTCAGAGCATAAGCGATAAGGCTCAGTTGATTGACGACACAGTGGAGGGGGACTATGACTCAGACTACTACATAAACAACCAGCTTCTGCCTGCGGTGCTGCGGATTCTTGAGGCCTTAGGCTATCAGGAGGGGGAGCTTAAAGGCCAGGGAAAACAAATGAGCTTGGGGGACTGGTGAACCCCCTCCCCCAAAAAATAATTTCAGGTTTTTTCTATTGACTCTATTTTTACCTCAAACTTCAGAGTCTGCCCCGCAAGAGGGTGGTTGAAGTCTAATGTGACTGTGGATTCATTGTACTCTAAAACCTTAGCGGGCCCCATTTGCGTCGCTATGTTCCCTCTCTGGGGGGTAACGTGTATTAATATGTCGGTTTCGTTGGCTGTTACGGGGGCCACGCCGAAAACGGTGTCGATGCTTGCGTTTGCCCCTGGATCGTATCTTATGACCACTGACTCATCCAATATTTCAAGCACGGTCATAGGCCAGCCCACGTATCGGGGGTTGTCTTCCGGGGCCTGGAATACCATGCCCTCAACAGGTTCCCTGCCGATCACGGCTTTGAAGTCGGATAGGCTTACGTTCTGCACTCGGGGGCTGGTCTGCACCCGGGGTACGGTCTGAATCAATTGGGGGTTGTATTGGCCGTAGGCTTGGGAGGGGTTTAGCGTGATTTTTTTGGTCTGATTCTCCTTCATGCCAATCAAAGCCGATTCAATGCCTGGGAGAAACTGGTTTGAACCCGGTCGAATGGGGAGTGGCCCGTACTCCCTTAAAGGCTCGTATACGCCCTCCCGTTTCGCCAGATACTCGTAGGATGTGTCAAATAATGAGTTGTTTTCCGTTCGCGCCACGTAGTTTATCCGCACCACGTCCCCCTCAGATACTGTTTTTTCTCCTAGGAGGGGTTCGGTGGGTCCGCCTGGCGTGGTGGGGCTTAAATCCCCGCCTTCAAGCATTGCCGGAAGGTATAGGTATCCTGCAACCAGCAACCCCGCTAGTATGAATCCTGCGATAAGCTGGACGTATTTGTTGTTTAAGTCTAGGGTGAATTCCTCGCCTGAATAGCCCTCCCCCCCGGATTCGGCAGGGGTTTCCTTGTTTTCAGGTTCTTTTTCTATCTTCTTTTCGCTGGGTTTTCCAGGTTTTTCCGAAGTCTTGTTTTCTTTTTTCTTGTTTTCCTCTGGCCGGGGTTTCTGATCCTTTTTTTCGGGGTTTTGCTCATCCATCATCAATCAATGCGGGGAAATAATCGTCGTCTCACTAGATTTATTACGCCTCAAACGCATTCTCTATGAATAAGAGTATACAGGTATAAAAAATATTTCGCCATGAGATTTATCAGGCCTAAGGGTACCCGGGATTTCACAGCTGATCAGGTGAGTGAGCGGTTTCAGGTTTTATCGGTTTTGCGTGCTACGTCGGCTTGTTGGGGTTATAACGAGATTATGACCCCCGCCTTTGAGGGTCTTGATCTTTTTCTCGCTAAATCGGGGGAGGAGATTAGATCCCACCTCTATGAGTTCAGCGATAAGGGGGGGAGAAGAATCTGTCTTAGGCCTGAGGCTACCGCTCAGGTTGCGCGCTTCTACTGCCAAACCCTTAGGAGCCTGCCTAAACCCCAAAGGTACGTCTACTTTGGGCCTATGTATCGCTATGAGGAGCCTCAGAAAAACAGGTACAGGGAGTTTTATCAGTTTGGGGCTGAGCTTTTAGGCGTGAAATCGCCTGCCGCGGATGCGGAGGTGTTGGCTCTTGCCTGTGATTGCCTGAATTCCCTTGGCCTTGAATATGAGTTGAGGGTCAGCAACCTGGCTTTCATTAGAGGCTACCTAAAATCCGAAGGTCTTGACGTGAAATCCCAGGATAAGGTGATCCACCTGCTTGATAAGGACGAGTTTGAGGGTTTATGGGAGTTGATTTCAGAGGATAAGTTCAAACAAATCCTTGATTGTAAGTCGTGTGAGGGGGATTTTGAGGGTAAGGTGGGTGATGCTGCGAAGCTTTGTGGGGTTGGATGTGAGCTTGCAGGCGGGTTCTCGGAAACCCTAAGTATTTTACGTGAAAACGAGGTTGACTTCACCCTGGACTTTAGCATGGCCCGTGGGTTGGATTACTATACCGGGTTGGTTTTCGACGTTAAGGTGGGGGGGCTTGGCGCTCAAAACCAGGTTGCAGGCGGTGGGCGCTATGATAAACTGATTGAGTTGTTTGGGGGGCCGTCTACGCCGGCTATCGGGTTTGCCTTCGGCTTCGACCGGTTGGTTGACGCCCTAAGGCTTCAGGGGCATGAATTCATGGAGCCTGAAACGGATGTGGTGGTTGTGGGTATGAAGGGGTGCGCAAGCTATGGTTTCTCGGTAGCCCAGCTTTTAAGGGATGCCCTTGATTTTGTGGTCGAGCAGGAGAT
The DNA here is from genome assembly GCA_014729705.1 of Candidatus Altarchaeales archaeon. Taxonomy (GTDB): domain Archaea; phylum Altiarchaeota; class Altiarchaeia; order IMC4; family SCGC-AAA252-I15; genus WJJK01. The sequence continues at coordinate 8,368 of WJJK01000201.1, forward strand.
ATCAGGCAGGGGTGTTGGGAAGACCCTTTCACATGCCTCAGATGCGGGTGTGAAGTATGCCGTGATTTTAGGGCAGACGGAATTCGATAATCGGAGTGTGACTGTTAAGGATCTTGGTCGGGGTGTTCAGGAGACCGTGTCCTTGGATGGTTTAGTGGATTGGTTTTTTGAAAGAATTTAGATGGATTATTTTTTGCGTTTATCCGGGGAGCACCCTACGTTAGCTGAGGCGGAGGTTGCCGCCGTCCTTGAGTCCTATCAAAGAGAGTTTTCCCTAAAGGCTGTGGGGGATAGGTGGTTTTTGGTTTCAACGGAAGCCGACCCTCTCTTCGCCTCCCGGCCGGCTTTCACGCAGAAGGCATATCAAGTCGTCTCCTTTGCGAATTCCTTGGCTGAGTTGACGGGGGATTTATATGATGTTTTATGTGATTTTGATAGTTTCCGCATAGACGACGCGCCTGGAGGGGTGAGAAACCAGTTGGGTGGGAGGCTCTCGGATCTGGATCTTAAGGTTGATTTAAGTAACCCCAGCCAGAGGGTGGGTGTGGTTGAGGTTGACGGGTTTTTTGCGGCGGGCCTTAGGATGCCTGTGGCAGGGGGTTTTGAGTCCAGGAAACCGCAGTTTAGGCCATACTTTCACCCAACCAGCATGCACCCGAAGTATGCTCGGGCTCTTGTGAACCTGTCTCGGGTGGACGCCTCCTCCCTCTTGCTTGATCCTTTCTGCGGCGCCGGAGGGATTCTGATTGAGGCGGCGTTGATGGGGGTGGAATCCGTGGGCTGGGATATTGATGAGAGGATGGTTGAAGGTTGCAGGGAGAATCTTAAATTTTTGGGTTTGGAAGGTGAAGTCCGTTTAGCTGATGCGTTGTCTCCTCAAGGGGAGGTCTTCGATGCCTGCGCCACCGACCCCCCCTATGGTCGTTCAAGCTATACCTCGGTTGAGACTAGGGAACTGTATAACAGGTTTATCGGGAATGCGTCGAATTTCCTGTCACAGGGTTTTTTGGTATTGGTTGTCCCGGATTTCATCGACTTGGATTCAGGTGATTTCGGTGTGGAGGATGTTTTTAATGTCCGGGTTCATAAGAGTTTAACGCGTAAAATATTTGTGCTTAGAAAATGAAGGTCTTGATGGTGGTAGCGAAGGAGGGTTTCAGGGATCCTGAGTATTTCACGCCCCGGAGGGTGTTTGATGACACCGGCTTTGAGGTTGTAGTAGCATCCGACTCCCTGGGACAGGCAAGGGGGCTTGAGGGAGGTAGCGTTGAAGTGGACGTCAAGATAGCGGACGTTGAAGTACAACTTTTCGACGCAGTAATATTCATCGGAGGCGGGGGCGCGAAAAAGTTTTTTGATTATGAACCCGCACTGGATCTTGCTAAAACAACACAGTTCTCAGGGAAATTATTGGCAGCCATCTGCATAGCACCAGTCTTACTCGCCAAAGCAGGGGTTTTGGGTGGGAAGAAGGCAACAGTCTGGTCTTCCCCCCCAGACCAAACCCCGGTTGAGCAACTGAGGGGGCATGGCGCCGAATACGTGGATGAACCAGTAGTCGAAGACGGA
>WJJK01000202.1 GCA_014729705.1 Candidatus Altarchaeales archaeon
GGCTATTACGAAAACCGATATGTCCCAACCGGTGACTGGATGCTTGACTCTGCAGGAGCAGTCAACTCCTGGGAGGATGAGCGTAAGTACAAAAAACCTATGATCCGTCGTATCCTCGAACGGTTGCGAAAGCAGAGAGAAGAAGATGCCAAATCTAAATGAGAGAAAAAATGAGATTAATGAGCGCCGTAGAAAGATCCTAAAGGATTTACAGGATCTCTCCTCTATGAGTGGGAAGCTCTCCGATGATTTTGATGCACGATTCAGGGAAGAGTACCGAGAGACCGGAGGCCTGGAAGGGCTTGAAGATTTTTACACGCTCAATCAAGTACTTAAGAAGAATGCTCAAAGTGCAAAGAGTGCCTATGCTATTCTTAAACGTATGAGAGACATGACGAACTATGATATCAACGAAGAAGAAGATGTTGATCTAAAAGAAATCTTTGAGGATAAATAAGGGGAATAAATGGCTCCGCGTAAGAAAACCAGTGTTAGTAAAGGCGCAGTATCTGTGCCTTCATCGAATAAAGGCAGAAGTATAAAAGTAGCTTCCGGAGATGGCGTGCAGGTTAGTAATAAGCTCACTAAAAACGAAGTAGCTGCACGAAAAATATCTAAATACGCTACTACTACTTTTGGGTTCAATACCAAGACGGCGTTTGATGGGTATGGATCCGGGGGTGTGAGCAATAGCCAGCAAGGCAACTTTTATAGCCCGCAGTTAAGCACAGACTTCCTAGAGAAGCCTCAAAACCTTCGAGAGCGTAGAGCTTGGTACCGCCACTTCTATAATGCTAATGAGTATGTAGGCCAGGCGATAGACCTACATTCTACACTGCCGCTATCAAAGATCAGACTTGAAAAGCCTAAGGGTGAGAATCAGGATCAAGTTGATTATATGTATGACTTCTTCGTGGAAATGGCTGAGGAGATGAATCTCACTCAGACTCTTATGGAGATAAGTCATGAGTATATGCTCCTGGGCAATGTCTATGCGTTCTGTGAAGACCACGATCCGTATGAGCATGATAACGAAGACTACGTCAAAGAGATCAAAGCTAAGGGTAAAGTTGAGTCTGAGAGGCTTTTTAAAGAATTCAAGATCACGGATAAAGACCCTAATTACATGGGGTGGCGTAGGATTATAATTTTGCCTCCGGATCAAGTTCGAATTAAAAAGATACCCCTTTCGGATGAATCTCGTATAGAGTTCCTCCCAGACCCTGAGACTCGTAAGTCTATATTAAGAAGTGCAGACCCTGATGGCCTTATGCAGTACGGTATGGATAGTAGCGGTAGTATTATGCCCCCGGCTGATATCCCCGAGAAGTTAATCACACAGCTGAAAGAAAATGGAAGCATACCGCTGGACACTGATCCATATAGTGGATCATATTGCTACCACCTAGCCCGTAAGAAGTCTCAGTATGAGACTCAAGGTGTCTCTATCCTCGAGCGCTGTGTAAACACTCTTCTTCTACAGGATAAACTCCGTCAGGCCCAAACTTCTATCGCCTCAAGGCACATGACTCCTATACGTATCGTGTGGGCTGAAGACCTGTCTGAGGCAGATGTCGATAATCTCCGTGAACAAGTGGACCTCGCGCTAGTAGACCCGGATTATTCGATTATCGCTAACTTCCAAGTGCACTGGGAAGAGATGGGGTCAAATGGGCGTCTTCTTGAGCTATCTACAGAGTATGACCATATCGAAAACTCTTTGTTCGCGGGACTTGGTGTAACACGAGAGATTCTTACTGGTGAGGGCACATACTCAGGGAACCGTATCACACTCGAGATCATGAACGCTCAGTATCTCTTGTACAGGGAGCTCCTTCAGAATTTCGTAGAGAATTACCTGTTTAAACCCGTGGCTAAGAAAAAGGGATTTGTAGAGAAGGATAAATATGGTAGGGAGAAGCTTCTATATCCTCGTTTGAGTTTCTCTCGTCTTGCTATACGTGACAATGACTCCTTCTTTGACCAGGCCTTCCAACTGTACAACAAGGGATCTGTCTCCATCGACGTGATTTTGGATATGCTGAACATAGATCCTGTATCAACGCAGAGAAAAATAGAGGCTGACCTATTCACGACGAATGACTTCGCCTTCAATCAGCTTATGATAAACATATACACTGCGGTTGCACAGGGCCTCGTTGAGAAGTTTGATGTGGCAGGCAAGCTCGCAGGTTATTTGGATCTCCCGGAAGCCCCTCAGGTGCCTGGCGCTGAAGGCGATGCCTCCGGAGGGGGAGACATGGGTCTTGGAGGTCTAGGCGCTGGTGGAGCGCCGCCTATGCCTCGATTCGCATCCGATTTATCTAAGAGCCTGAAATCTTCTGTGTCTAAGGGAGTGTCGCCGCAGCAGCAAGCAGCTCTTAAGAATATTATAACTGCTGCGATGCAGAATCCACAAAAGATGGATAAAATCCTTAAGTATCTGCAGAGTAATGGAAAGATATAATGAAACTTGTATCAGACTATCTACGTCATATGGTAGCGTTTATGATAGAGCGTGATGACTCTCCTACTAAAGAGGATAAGGAGCAACGTACTGATATAAACCAAAATCCTATATCAAAGAAACCTGCGCCTACAAAAGCTACAGGACGATCTGTGTCTCCTCTTAAGAAAACTAAGGGTGGAGATGTGGTGGAGACTGGAGTACAAAAACCTACGGCTGCTCCTAAGGTAAAGCCCCCGAGGCGTATCAGTGAGAACTCTAAGAAGTGGGGCGAAGGTAAGAAAACAGATGAGATGAGAGATTATATGAGGGAGTATAGACAGACTGGACAGGATAAAGAGACAGGTAATCCTAAGAGCACATACGTTAAAAAACAGAAAACATAAGGAGAGCGGCATGCCTAAGCCTCCAAAGCAGCTCACTAAACAGATAAAAGTACTTGAAGGTACTATCTCCAATCTCAGCGACATAGTCGACGATAAGAAGATTAAGGTCGAGTACTATGGAGAAGACTTCCTAAAGCCTCTTGCTGAGATACGCCAAGAAGCATTAGCTCTGCGTAGTAAGTTGGAGATATTTAAGTCACAGCTTGAGGAAGCTCTTACAGCACAGTATTACAACAATGAGCGTTTTGCCTCTACAAAGACACGCGTGATAGATGCGTATCTTGCAGACCAGAGCTAATAATCTCTTAATACCTGCAAGTCAATGACCCTTTTGAAGCAGGGAGTTTTCCATGGCTGCCGAGAAAAAGAACACAAAAAGTAAGAAAAAGTCTGATGGTAAAAAGGTATCACCGGCCGATAAAAATGTAAAAGAAAAAGGCCGTGAGATGCTTATGAAGCATCCTGAGGTGGTAAACAATGCCCGTAGGCTTTTTAGAAATGAGAACGGCACGACAATCGTGCAGGAGAGAGTGCCGCGAGGAGATGTCAAACAGGAGGAAGTTATCATGCCCCGTAATCAGGGAGACCTAAAAGACGAAGATCTTCGTGGCATCGTTATTTATGCCTCAGGTATTATAGACCCCGTTTTAGCGAGCTATGACAAGCAAAGTGCCTATATGGATGCGCTTGAGAGAGCCGTTTGGGAAAAAGATAGCGGGAAGTATGATGGGAAGATCAGCGCCAATACTTTCCAGACTATGCTAGGGTACATGGGCAGCATTAAGAAGGCTGCTGAGATGTCGTCTCCTGCGGTCATGGAGGTTGATGTCGTCAATGAAGAAGCTCCTGAGCAAGAGACTCAGGAGGATGAGGATAAGAAACCAGGTGGACTTGATAAGGGTAAAGAAGTCCTGAAACGTCAGATAGAAAAGGTGCGTGATCGACCTGAGGCTCCTGAGAAAGAAGAAGTTGTAGAGGAGACTGAGGAAGAAGCTCCCAAGGAGGATATGATGGATAAAGAGGCTCTGCGCAAAGAGAAGGAAGCTCTTGAAGCAAAGATGGCGGCTTTGGATTTGCTCCTAAGTGAGGAAGGTACAGAGAAGGAAGCTGCTGAGATGATTGCTTGTCCGACTTGCGGTGGTAAGGTTCTTAAGGCTACGAAGTATTGCCTTAAGTGTAAGAAAAAGATTGGTGGGGGTGACGAAAAGGACGATAAGAAGGACGATAAGAAGGACGATAAGAAAGACTCAAAGAAGGAAAAAGATGCATCTGAGGCTATTGAAGAGGCTGTAGGGGACCTTTCCTCTATGGATTCTGTGACCGATGCTTTAGGTAAGGTCGCATCTGACCTAGAGTCTTCGAATGACTTTGAGCTCTTCAAAATTGCCTATGAGATCGACCGTGTGTGTGACGTTCTTGACGGTAGCAAGGAAGCCAAGACGCTCGAGAGTGAGCCTGACGAGGATTTTATGAAGAAGTATTTCCAAGCCGGTGCGCGCGAGTCTGACTCAGATGAGTCTTTTATGAAGGAATTCGATAATGACAACACGACTGAGGTCGAAGGTGTCGTTGGCAAGAAGGCTTCTGAGAATCTTCCATATCAGAAGAAGACTGACTAAGAAAGGACAGCACCATGGCTGGACTATACCCCAATAAGGGTGCGGACGCAGCCAGTTTCACGCCAGGAGATGTGGTCAAGTATTACATCAACGAGAGGGAGATATCTCCTTACACCGGGCGTGTTTCTGAGGTGCATCCTGGTATACAGAAGGTAGACGTAGAGTGGCAGGTAGGTGGTAATCGTCGGATGGATCCTACGGAGCTCATCATGGTTACGCCTTTTCAGGGCACGTCTCCAGTTACTGAAGATACAGGATACAGCAGCTACGATAAAGAGGTCTCTAAGGAAAATTATGGGACTATGCGTCAGCATATGAAAGAGAAGGCTAAGAAGGTAGCGGCCCAGACAGCTGGCGTGGCCGAAGAAATGTTCGGTGTGCGCGAGTTGGCTAAGAAGGTAGCGTCTGACTTTGCTGGCGGTGTCGTAGATAAACTCGCGAGTGACGTTCTGGTAGGCGTAGAGCGCGGTCTGTCTGATATCCAGATTTATCAGGCACTGTATCCGAAGTATGCCAACATCTGCTCTGATGATTTTATGCGAGCAGCTATCCAGAAGATAGCCGCTTTTTCATCTCAGTCTCCTCAAACTCCAGGGAAGTACAGTGTAGGAAATGTACCTCCTGGTGCAAAGTTTGGGGAAATCGTATTCATGCAAAACCCTCAAGATTTTAGTGGTTTTGTATCGAAGAGTGGTTTTGGAAAAGGTGAAAAAGCCTTTTTTGAGTCACCTGATGATGAGAAAATTAAATATCTGTCCCAGTGGGATCATGGGGATGTAGGAGAGGTAAGAGATAAACCTTCTCACGGATCTTCTGATACTGTCTATCGTAAAGGGGATTATGTCTTAAGTTACAACCCTTCTTTAGGGTATGCAGGTCTTGAGAGAATAGTAGAGGAGTAACCTATGGCGATGCGTAAGTTTGGTAATGCTGCGGTCGTTACTCCCGTCGTCTCACCAGGTAAGTGGATAGATAAGAAAGTCCCTGCCGGACGTGTGAAGACAGCTAAAGATGTTCTGGCTAAATATGATCCAGGTCAGTGGCTTCTTAGCCATGTAACGATTATCGCTTCTGTAGATGTGGACCAAGCAGACCCAGACGACCCGAAAAGTAATTACCTGATCAAACCTGAGCACTCCATCTTCGTTAACAACAATGGAGATAGCTGGGAGCGCGGGCTACTTAAGAACGCCTACAAGACGTTCCTTGGTGCTGACAATTATGTGGAGCACGTACAGATACCTGAGCTCTCCAAGGGCAAGGTAATAGACGTCGCTCTTCGTGAAGTTCCTTTTACTAAAGACGCCAACGGCAATGATATAACAACTCTGTACGTGGACATCCTTATAGCCACGAACCGTCAGCACGGGGATCTAGTACGAAAGATCGAGGCGGGAGAATACAACGCAACGTCGATGGGTTGCCTAATAAAATACAGCCAGTGCTCACAGTGCGGTAATATTGCTGAGGATGAAGCTGACGCATGCAAGCACGTACGCTACTTCAAGAAGAACTTCTTCTACGATAGAGATGGTAACAAGCGCATCATCGCAGAGCTTTGTGGGCGTGCGGAAGATCCGGATAGCTGTCGGTTCATCGATGCCAGCTGGGTCCGTAAGCCTGCTTTCGAGGGTGCCGTACTAAGAAATATCATAGAGCCGGGAGTAGATGTCTCTGATAAAATTCAGAGGGCAATAAACATACCTTCGTTCAAGGCCGAGCCAGGTATGCTCCTACGTGCTGCTTCAGAGGCCGCGACAGAGGTTGTAAATGAAGTGGAGTCTCAGGATGAACCTGCTCCGTCTCCTGCACCAAAGGATGACTCAGGATTTCCAGAGGCACCCGCGGATACAGGTAAGCCTTTGGACGTAGACACACCTCCGCCTGAGGGTGGTGACACACCTGCGCCTGAGAGCGGTGGAGAGAGCGGAGGTGAGGGAGCACCTTCCTCTGGTGGTGGAGATGCTCCGGCACCGGATAGTGCGCCTCCCGGCGGAGCTGCAGGAGCGCCTGGCGGGGCTGCTCCAGGATCAAGCCCTGAACCTCAGATCCAGGAACCCCCCGAAGATGCCACTATCAAAGAAGTAAAAGATATGGTCGTCAAGCAAGTCTTGAATGAAATGCGTAGAGGTTTGCTGAAACAGGAGGCGCGCACACAGCAAGAGGATAGGCCTGCTGTGAATGAGAATGAAGTAAACGAGTCTCTTATAAAGGATGCGTCTTACAAGAAGCTCGTTTCTGAAAGTCGCAGGATAAGGGATGACCGTTTAGAAAACGGTCTTATGATCCTATCAAATTTGAAGGATTGGAAGAGGTTTAAGAAATATGGATATAACAGAGATGATGTTCTTGGTATTCTGTATTTCATGGACCGTACAATAGGCGCAGAACCAGTTGGAGAAGATTCTGTTAAGGCTTTGTCTCACGTTAAGTTAGCGTCTGATAATCTTAAGAAGTTTTTTACTGAGATAATACTCGAGACAGGTAGGAAACCGGGTAAGTATGAGGCTACTAAGTTAGCGTCTTGGGCAAGAATCCTTCGATATTTCGAATAATTATTATAAGAAATTTTAATAATCTATTCATATCTGCAAATTCATAGTTGAAAACGGGATATCACATCCACAACGCTCTTTACAGAAAGTATAGGGCGCGGCGTTGAAACGATAGGAGGAACACGATGGCAAGACAGCGTCTGACCAAGCGTGTAGCAGAGGACCTTACTGTGAAGAGCTATGGCGATAGTAAGGAGAGTAAGGGTTCTGGTATTGATAATGACCCGTACGACATGAATGATACAGGTCATGAATCCAACGACCCTAAGATTGATGAGTACACCAGATCCGGTGACGATCCGTACGGAAACTGGGCTGAGAAGCCTCATGACAAGAATCCTGCTGTCGATGATGACAAGCGCGAGGAAACCGGTCATGCTCCTCTCGTCGACAGACGTACAGCATCTGAGGCTGTCGCTTCGGCTCGTAAGCTTGAGGAAAAGGCAGTCAAGTGTATCGTCGCTTCTCAGAGAATCCTTCCAGGTGCATCTGATGATGATATCGAGGCTCAGGCCGCAGCTCTCATGCATATGACTGACGAGGGTATCAACGCTACTCTCTCTCGTCAGGAGAAGCTGGCTCAGAGTATTGGTAAGGCTGCTAGTGAAACTGCTGACGAAGTTCAGGAAGATCCTGAAGTAGCAGCGAAGCGCGAAAAGCTTGCTAACCTGAAGAAGGAAGCAGAAGAGATCGAAAAGGAGCTTAGCGCTGGTGATAAGTCTGAAGATGAGTCAGAGGACGAGTCTGAGGATAAGGAAGCTGCTAAGAAAGAGGATGATGAAGAGGCTTGCGATATGAAGTCTTCTGGTGATGAAGAGGATTCTGAGACCAAGCGTGGTCGTCAGCCTCAAGAAGAAGGCGACATAGAGGAAGAGCATAAGGAAGCCGCTAAGGAAGAGGACAAGGAAGCCGCTAAGGAAGAGGATAAGGAAGCCGCTAAGGAAGAGGATAAGGAAGAGGATAAGGAAGAGGATAAGGAAGAGGATAAGGAATCTTCTGATGACTCTGACGATGAAGATGAAGACAAGAAGGAAGATGAGGAAGAGGGTAAAGAGGCCTCTGACGAAAGTCTTCTTGACAGCATCTTCAGTTCCGTGACAGCGTCCTCGAATAAGAAGGGTGCCTCAAAGATTAGTGGTTTGGTGAAAAAGGAAGCTTCTGAGGCTGGTGTTGATAGCCTTGGAGATCTCTGGGGTACGCCCCCGGATGTTTCTGATGTCTTTGGTAACTAAGTAGTATAGATACACCTGAGTCTCCACGGGCGGGAGACTCAGGAATTTCAAACCCGCCCCAAGGTGGGGATTGGGTAAATCGCTCTAAGGAGGTTTCACATGATCGGAGAAGGCAGTGGCATCGTTCCTGACAGAGGGCTAAATATCCTCTATAGGGTGACGCTGAACACTCTGATGAACCTCACCGACACCGACCTGACGCAGGACAACACGGTCGGTAACACTCAGAAGACCAACAACAGTCGTCTGAGCTCGGATACCCCTAAGGGTCTCCTGGCTGGATCGATTGTCAAGGTTGGCACGACTAGTGGTACGGTCGTTGCAGCTGATGGTAGTAACGGTGAGTATGCAGTCGGCGTTGTGATTAACAACGCTGTAGGTTACCCGTTCGAATCTAGCTCGGGTGTAGCCAGCGGAAAGTGCCCTTACATTCATGGTTCGGGTACGGTCTTCACTACGGATCTGTACGAGACTCGTAACGCTGATAATTCGGCAGACCTTAGTTTTTCTGCCGCTGACCAGCTTTATGTTTCTCAGAACGGTCTTCTTACTAACGAAGCCAGTACCAGCGCTCAGGTCATCGGTGTGGTACTGATTGCGCCGTCGTCCACTGATCCTTTCATGGCCGTCCAGATGGCTATCTAAACCGCCGTGAGAAACAGGAGGACTTAAAACATGGCTGACACTCAGATTTCCAATGAACTGAAACAAGAGATCATTAGTCAGTATATCAAGACCGCTGCTGGTCGTGCAAAACTGGCTGCATCAATGATCCAGCCTCTACGTTTGCGTAGAGACTACACGTCTGTCGCTCGTAAGGCTTTCCTTGTTGAGCAGCTCCCTGATGGTGCGCTGCCGCTGTATGACAAGGATCCGAACGTCACAGCGTTTGTCGTCGGAGAGGAAGGCGAAAACATTCTCGCGATCACGAAGCCGCGTAGGGTGATCTTCCCTCTGTTTGAGATTGCTTCTAACCCAGAGATCCCGTTGACCCAGGTTAAGGAACGTCGTTTCGATCTTATCGAACGTGCTCAGGACCTGGCTAAGGCTCAGATCCAGGCTGCGGAAGACGCCCGTGCTTTCGACGTTATGGATGCTGTTGCTGCTAACGGTTTCGATAACCTGGACAGTTCTTATGTTAATGCTCAGGTTAACACAGCCGCTCCGCTCACTCCGCCTGCTCTGATTGATGCGTTCGCGCGGATCGAGACGCATGACCTGCGTGTCGCCCGTATTTTCATGAACGCTCTTGACTTTGCTGACGTGAGGAAGTGGGGACGTGACGTGCTCGATATTGAGACTCAGGGCTCCTTGCTTAAGACAGGTCTCCTGGCTACAGTTTGGGGCGCTCAGATCATCGTTACTCGTAAGGTGGCTCCTGGCTACGTTTACGTGTGCGCTGAGCCTGAGTTCTTCGGTCGTATTCCTGTACGTACCGAACTTACGGTCCTGAGTGCAGACGATCCTAAGGCTCGCCGTATCGGATTCTCGGTATTCGAAAACCTTGGTATCGGTTGCCACAACCCGTTGGCTCTAACTCGTATTAAGATTGCTCGCTAAGCGTAATCAATAGTTAGAATATAAGGGCTCCGGGATTATTCTCGGAGCCCTTTTTATTGCTTTTTTTGGATCATTAGAGTATATTATAGTGCTGTTAGTATAAAACAAAAGAGGGTGTAGATGAAGTTGAGCAAAGATCAACTAACGGACGAGGCACTAACAGCATTGTGTTGTGCTGGTAAAAGTGATAGAGATATTGGTAGACTCTATGGAATGACCGGCGAGGGTGTAGCATATCGAAGGAAGAAAATAGGGATAAAGAGGTCGGATAAACAGACCAAGCTTAAAAGAGCAGTAGATGTTTTATGGAACATTCCTACTAAAGATCTAGAGTCTGACTATTACAGTATGACTGTCTCTGAGTTTTCAAAAAAGTACGGTGTATCCAAAACAGTGTGGTTGCCTATAGTTAGAAAAAGAGGACTAGTTAGTAAATCAGAAAACAACTCAAAATATTATCCAGAATTCACACCGAGCCAAAAATCTTTAATTATAGGCAGCTTACTAGGAGATGGAGGAATTGAGGAGGGTGGTAGATATTTTGAGTCTCACAGTAAAAAACAGGAACAATACCTTTTGTACAAAAAGAAGGTTTTGGAACCTTATAGCAGTCATGTCTACCCTTGTGATAATAACACAGGATTACGGTTTTACACAGTATTTCATCAAAATTTCATAAAATATCGTGAGGTATTCTACCAGGATGGGCTTCCAGGGAAGGCAATCCCTCTTGAATTTATTAGAGATAATTGGGATGATAGGATAATAGCTTATTGGTTTTTAGATGACGGGTATTTTGATGATGAAAATAGAGTCCTATACATATACAATTTTTGCAGGGATAATGAACAGCTAAGAAAGTTTAGCGTTTTCCTCGAGGAGAAGTTTGGTTGGGGTTTTAAGACAGGAAGCACTAATCTTACTTTTTCTAAGAAGTACTATAAAGAGTTTTTCGAAATCGTTTTGAGGGTTGCTACCCCTGATGTTCTCTATAAGATCCCTGAAGATTTCCTCTCCCTGGAAGATGTGAAGAGGGTAGACATACAGAAGACCCCAACCCACCCTAAATTTTACAGAGTCGGTTCTGATGAAACTCGAAGGTATATGGAGTTGGAGCTCTTCAACCGGTACTGGGGCAAGCCTTTTCCTTACCCTAGTTTATCCGATGACAGGAAAAAGTACCTGGCTATTAATTTTGCACGAAGACCGCAAGAGAAAGAAGTAGACGGAGTTCTGACTCACAATACATCAGGCATGGCTCTGTGTGAGAGTTTTTTTCCTAACATATACAAAGCCAGAAGAAAAGGTTATCGCCCTCCTGTAGACCTATGGAGGGATAGAGTCTTTATGGAGAAGTTAGTAAAAAACAGACTTAAATATGCAGATCGTATAAATGATTCGGCTATGCGAAAAGGTATGAAATTAATGCGAATTGCAGTGAGTAATTTCAAACCTACTGTAGCTCGCTATTTGTATGGTAAGTACAATGTAAATGGTAGAGTGTTAGACTATAGCGCTGGGTACGGTTCTAGGATGTTGGGTGCTATGTCGTTGGGCTTAGATTATGTGTGTTACGATCCGTGTATAGAAACTTCTAAGAATTTGAATGTTTTCGGGAAATTTTTGAAGGACAATATAGGAGGAGAGTATACTGTACGTTGTCAGGGATTTGAAAGAAGCGTAGAGTATAAGGAGTACTTTGGGGTAGCTTTTTCTTGTCCACCGTATTTCGATTATGAGGAGTACTCAAACGATCCAGAACAAAGTATCAAGGCGCACCCTAATTATGTAGATTGGGTAGAAAACTATTGGAAGAGGACTGTATACAACTGCAGTGAAGCCATCATAGAGGGCGGGTTCTTTGCCGTATGTCTTAGTCCTCAACAGTGTTTACCTTTGATACACTCTACTATTGAGGCTTGCCGAGAAATAGGACTTAATTTTGTAGAGGAAATTAGAGTTCCTTTTAAGCACATATATTCCGATGATAAGTATGAGGTTATTTATGTTTTCGTAAAAGGAGAGCCTCTTGAAGCAAAACCCTTTCCTGATATTAATATTAGAATTCCTTCTGAAAAAGCTAAAAAGAAGGAAAAGAAACGTAGAAGATTTTTAAAATCTTATGATCTACAAGGAGTAGAGGAAGCATTCAGGAGTTTAGCCTCCTCTTCGGGGATCTCGCGTGAGACTTATAAGAACTTGGGCATAAACGGTGTCCCGGTACATGTTATTGAGCGTAAGTTTGGGTCTTGGAATAAGTTTATCCGGGCGTGTGGCTTGGATCCTCAGTACGAAGTCCAGACTTCGGTTCAGGTTGTTTTGGACTATTTTGAGGCGTGTGACAAAGAGGGGCGCTCTCTGTCGTTCTATGACTATGGAAAATGTACTGCAGGGAAGTATCGTGATCGTCTGAAGCGTCGGTTCAACGCCGGACGCAAGTACCACGCCCTAAGAGACGATCTATTTAAGGCTGCTGCGGATCCTTCGTTGAGGGGCGCGTTTTTGGATCTTTTGGAGTAGGGGCTGCTGTGTACGATATACCTGAAGAAAAACTGAAAGAGTTACTTCTCATAAAAAAGATGACGGATGCACAAGCGGCATTGTGTCTTGGCGTGAGTAAGGAGACAATACGAAGGCGTAGGGTAAAACTAGACCTACCGGCTAAGCCTAAGCGAAGAGAGAGGCCTCGTGGTCTAACAGAGGAGCAGGAGGTCCTCATACGAGAAATGTATGAGAGAGGCCACAACGACTATTATATAGCCTCGAAGATGCATGTAGGCCGTGAATGTCTTAGGAAGTGGCGCAGGAAGAATGGAGTTTCTTCTCAGACCAATAAAAAGGGACTCACCAAGGAAGATGCAGAGATCATGTCAGGTCTTCTATCAGAGGGCCGCACTCTGACAGACATAGGGAAGAGTTTTGGTGTGCAGAGGACTTCGGTTGCAAGGTGTCTTAAGAGACACGGGTATACGTATGAGACATACAGGCCTCAACACCCAGAGTGGGTAGACTCCTATACTCTTACTCACAGACAAGAACAAATCTTGATAGGAGATCTTTTAGGAGACGGCGCACTTGTTCCTACGTCTCCCCAATCAGCTTACATGCAGTTTGGGCACGCCATAGATCAAGAACAGTTTGTGCGGTGGAAGATGTCTGAAATGGAGCCCTTGAGCTCCAATGTTTCCTCATATCTCAAGCATAATTCTCTGTTGTGTAAGACATGGACATCGCCGGTATTGGGCGAGTGGTATAAAACTTTTTATCCTCGAGGTAAAAAGGAGATATCATCTAAGATTATAGATATGTTGGGCGATCTAGGCCTGGCTGTTTGGTATATGGGAGACGGGTCTCTTATACGAAATACTCCTGTTATCCACGTAGGTTTATCTGTGGACGTCACTGCTATAGTGTCGGCTTTGAATAAAAAGTTTGGTCCTGTGTTTAAGGAGAAGAGATATGAAAAAGAGTGGCATATAAAGGTAAAGGACAGATCTGCTTTTTTTGGTATAGTCACACCACATATTATTGAATATTTTAGGTATAAAGTCCCTGAGGGGCACCAGAATCTTCTTAGATCCTGCGGCGGTTCTTTATTCATTAGGCCTGAAGAGTTTAAGACTCTTAGTATAGAGTCGCAAGAGGAGATTATCGATAAACTCAGCTCCTATTATAGAGCCCGTGGATTTCCGTATCCTTCATACGGGTATGCCACGATAAGAAGAGATTGCAGAGCTCTTTTGGATGTAGATGTAAGAGACATCTCATTTGCTCTTACGAGTTTAGTCGGGAGAAAAACGTGCAACAATTTTATGCGTCATAGGTATGATGCGCGGCGATATGATTCTGATCCTATGAGCCATTGGAGAGACCCTAAGAAGTACAGGAAGTTCATTCGTAATCGTCTCACATATTCAGATGGCTCAGTTACGGATTCTTCAATAAGAACGGGCATCTCCTTAAAAGGTATCCCAGCAAATTTCTCCCCTACATTAGCTAAGCATATCTATAAACGATATGGAAAACCTGGAGGCCGTGTCTTAGATTTTAGTGCAGGATACGGGGGGAGGCTTCTCGGGTGGATGTCTTCAGGCCTCTCAGGGACATATGAGGGCACAGAACCCTGCAGTAAGAGCTATCAAGGGCTCTGTCGTATGACTGAGTATTGCTCTAAATTTTTTGGGTTGGATCCAGGACAGGTAATCATTCACAGAGAACCATTTGAAGATGTTAATCTTACAGGTACATATGATATGGTGATGTCTTCTCCCCCATATTTTGGTTTGGAGAGATACTCAGAGGAAGACAACCAAAGTATAGTCAGATATCCTGATTACTCTGAATGGCTTGAAAAGTTTTGGGGTATTTTGGTATCAAGGGTGCATCATCATCTTAAGAGTGGTTCTCTTTTTATATATAGCATAGGGAACTATGGCTCTTATGATTTGGTGTCTGATATGAGAGAGGCTGTGTTAGGGAGAGGTTTCCTAGAGATGGACCATGACTTAAGATTTTATTATAGAAATGTATATAGGGGAACCACTAAGTCTGAAACAATATGCGTTTTCCGCAAGTAGACTCCAGCTATAGCTCCGGTCTGCATAAAGGGCTGCTCTTCGGAGTAGCTCTTCCTATTTAAGCATAATCTCTTAATAATCAATGCTATGTGTTCACTACACCTACGGGCGTATTATGTCCTTTTTTGTCTCTCGAAAGCTTAGAAGGCTCGCCGCAGAGCTAATAGTGTCTGAAGAAACGCGTGAGGCGCTTTCTGAGGTAGAAGGGAAGTACGGGCTGTCTATAGACCCGGACGGGCCTTTAGAGTGTGTCCAAGCTCTTATACAAGCCATCAAGAGGGTACCCCCTAAAATGGTGAAGGACTGTGAAATCAAAGACCTTGGATTCAGGGACATGGGACCTTCAAAAGAGTTCTATCCGAATCATGGTGTGTACTGCGACGGTAAGCTGTACCTCAACACGCAACTTCTTGACGACCCTATGCTTGACACGGACCCCGATACAGGGAAAATGCTGAACCGATTTGATTATACGCTTATACATGAGCTTGGTCATGGTTTGGATGAAGTCTTGGGAAAACGGAAGTGTAAGAAGAAAGGTTGGAGGGGGCGTGAGCTATCACTACGACCGGAGTGGATGGATCTTTCGGGATGGTCTCAAAAGCCTAAGAAAGGCCTAAAGCGTCTCATTATTAGGGATCCGGGCTCGCCTGAAGTTCGTGGAGAGTATTGTTATTCCCCTGATGCTGGTTTTGCTCGTTTTTATGGTAAGCGTAACCCGTGGGATGATTGGGCAGATGCTTTTGCTTACTATGTAGGAGGGCTTAAGGGGTTTTTGCCGAAGAACAAGATAGAGTACTTCGATGATGTATTAAGCCCCTACTACGAAGGAGAGTAGACATGGACAATGTCATACCGACTATAGAGGAACTCATAAGTAAACTAGAAACAAGCGGCCTCGAGAAGTATGCTTCTGAGTTGAAGGAGATTAAAGAGGCGTTCCAGTGGACCGAGACTATCCCTCTAAAGCGTAGGCAGGGACTACCGCGGTATAAACCTCTGAATATGAGTCCTCAAGAGGTTGTCCCCACAGACGCGGGTCCTTTTGCTAAACCAGGAGAAGAGGTCCTTGAGATCGCACCAGAGGGAGAAAAGAAGCTTAAGTGGCCGGGTAAGGGCGCTCCTGCTATAATGACTCCTCAACTTATTAAGCAATATGAGAAAGGCCTGCTTGATATGGATTTTCTTAATGATATGGCTCAGAAATCTAAGGATCCTCAGGAGAAAGCACACATAGAGAGTCTTATGAAAAAAGCAAAAGAGCAAGATCGTATAAAATGTGCTGCAGAGAAGTTACTTGAGATAAGTGAGAAGAGCCGTCAGAGCGGGTATGATGATGTGGCTTCTACACTTGAGAATGCAGCAGCGGATGTAGTTAAAGCAGGTACTCCAGAGAGGCATACAGTAGCCAGTATCGAAGAATGTTATGAAAAGAGTGAAAATTCTGCTGATTGGGGGAAGAACCTCAAGAAGCTTATTGATGTACATAAAGGTGTAGTAGGTATCCTGGATATGTTTGTGAAAACATATAGGCAGAAGGCTGCTGAGTTGGCAAAGGGCCAACAGACGGATCAGGAAGCCGATGAACTTGGTAAGCTCGTAAGAGACACAGATAAAAAGATCCAGCAAAAGTTTGATGAGCTTGATAGAGAGATCTCTCAATAAGGAGATGAGATGATGCCTGCTTTCCTACAAGCTGGGGATGGAAAAACGAGTGCGATGCGCGTTTTCTCTGGGATGGTGGTTTTCAGTGTTATGGCGGTGTTTATCGCGCACAATGTGGTAGCTATGGTGAAGGGCTCTGGTTTTATCTCCATGGGGTCTTCGGAGGCTATGTTGATCGCAGCAGCGCTCGGAGCTAAAGCAGCGCAGCACTTTGGTGAGAGTCGGGGTAAAGTATCCTCGACAGATGAGATACCTACTGGGAACGGACAGTAGTATGCCGGATCCCAAACGATACAAAGACGAAGATTCTTTTATGTCTGACTGCATACCTCAGGCAAAATCAGAGGGAAAAAAGCAAGACCAAGCGGTGGCTATGTGTCTTAACATGTATCGTAACCGGAATAAGAAAAAGAAGAGCAAAGCGGCATCTGTAGTGATTCGTTTCCTCGAGGAAAAGGCAGAATAGTGGCTAAGAAATCTATCAATAAAGAGGACTGGTCTCGAGCTAAAGGCTTAGCAAAAGAGCATGGCCACGAGGATAATCGGGCATATACGATGTCTATCTACAAAGACATACAAAAAGGTCACACTAAGGACTCTACGGATGAGTTAAAAGAGGCTACCCCATGGCTTGCTGGAGATGATTTTCAGGTCGATTTCTTTTTTCATATGATGCCTAAGAGTGATGTAGAGGCTGTAGTAAAAGATATTCTTTCAGGGAAGACGATACATATACCTAGCATCCAGGGCATCCCCGCTCAGGATGTAGATAAAGAGATGCTTTTTAACTCCTACTCTACGCCTAATGATGCGGCTCTTTAC
>WJJK01000203.1 GCA_014729705.1 Candidatus Altarchaeales archaeon
CATCAGATCCCCCATAGCCAACACACTATTTCACCAACAAATAACTTCCCGGCAACGCTCCACCCTAGGATCAGTGCTATCCCTATTCAAGTCAACAGGCAAAATACTTATCCTGCCCCTAACCGGATTCTTAGCCGACGCACACTCAATGTACGCCGCAATACTATTAACCGCCCTACTTCTCACAGCCAACGCCCTCCTGTTCCAACTCAAACCAAAAAAAACAACAGCAAACCCCAAAATAAACTAAAAAAACCTCAACTCAGTCACTGCAGGATCCGTTGTTTTGTTTGTTCATATCTGCAGGTCCGCCAGGCGCAGTCTCGGCAGGTTATTGTGTATGTGTGTGGCCCTTGTTGGATGTATTTTGGTTTTTACCTTGGGGGGGGTTTCGGGGTTTCCGAGAGGTCTTTGGGGTTGAGTTGGTTTAGGTTTTGCGGTGCCTGCCCCCCTCCTTTTCATAGGATTTTACCGCGTTAACTAGTTTCTCGGCTAAAGCCCTTTTATGGTTGCTTTATGCGCCCTGGATCCCTGCTAAAAGGAGGGTGGTTTGGGGTGGTAGAAGTATAACCGCCGCAGGATTGAGGCTTAAATATTTTCTCAGCCCCCGTACTTTTTTTGAATCCCGAAGACAGCATCCAGTCAGTCCACTTTTTTTTTCACCGAAAAATAGTGTCTAAATATTTTTTTCCCCTCTTTAACTCCTGCTTGTTTGGTGGTGTGTATTATGTTGTATCCTCTTTTACGCAGTTGCCGTGCGACTTCGAAGGCGTAGTCTTTGGATGCGAGGTAGTAGTCGAGGCCGCCTCTGACTTTCATGGTTTTGGTTAGCTGGGTCTCAGAGATTTGGGGTATAACATCCTCCCTAACTTGAAGCACCGCCTCATAATATCCCTGGGATTTGCGGCTGCATATTTTGCAGGATTTTTTTTCCGCCGGCACCTGCCAAACATAGGTTTCCCTGAATTTCTCACCTCTATATAATCCTTTAACCTGGACCCTCAGTTTAAGGGTTCCTTTATCTACTTCCTCCTCCACCTTAAGGTGGTTGATTCTGACGTCAAGCGGGGTTTGGATGTTGTTTTTGATTTGCATGAAAACGCATTTAGCGTTGTTATCAATCCATTGACCTTGATACAGGCATCTGCCGCAGTCGCAGAACACGTGGGTGAAGGGTTTAAGTGTGAGGGGGTTTCTTTGAAGGTAGCATCGGGTGCACACCCCCTTACCGGGTTTACCGCATCCAGGGCATATTAAGGACATCCCCTATTTATAAACCCAGCATCTATTTATATAGACTCCAGATGGCCACAAACAAGGATAGCGAGAAAAAACAGGTGTTGGTCAAAGAAAACCGCACCAGAAAACAAGCCCCAGTATGGGTTTACCTAAAAACCAACCGCAGGGTTAGGGACAGCCCGAAGTCACGTAGAAACTGGAGGCGCGACAGCCTATTCTAGACTACACCAATACGGTTTTTTTATAATTTCATAGGCCTTTAAGGCCGCGACACAACCTTCCGCTGCTGCCACAGTAATCTGCATAACCCCTCCTGTCACATCCCCTGCCGCTAAAACACCCTCCCTGTTGGTTTCCTGGTTACAGTCGACTTCTATGAACCCCCGATCATCGAGTTTCACTCCCGCCTGCCTGGCTAACCCGCTCTCAGGGTTCATGCCGATTGAGATGAAGCACCCGTCCACGTCAACGGTTTTCTCGCCGTCGGGAGTAGCCAACACAACCGATTTAAGGCTTAAATCCCCCTTAAATTCCATTACCCGGGAGTTCAATATGAAGGTGACTCCGTTTTTCTTCATCCGCTCCACCCTCTCCTCCTCACACCTTAACGTGTCTCGGCGGTGCACCACAAACACTTCGTCTGCTATCTCCGATAGATACAGGGCTTCCTCTGCGGCGGTGTTGCCTCCGCCTATGACTGCTACCTTCTTGTCTTTGAAAAACGGGGCGTCGCAGGTAGCGCACCATGACACGCCCTTACCTGTGTACTCCTGCTCCCCTGGAACCTGAAGGCGTCTGTGGTGGCCTCCTGTCGCGAAAATAATTGTTTTACCCTCAAAGACTTCGTCTCCGCAGGAAACCGTTTTAACCCCGCCTCCCACGTTTACCGCAGACACCCTTTCACCTCTTACTTTCGCACCCGCCTTCTTAGCCTGCCTCTCCATATCCAAAGCCAAGTCTGCGCCCGTCGTCTCAAGCACCCCCGGATAATTCTCGATCAAAGTGGTATACTGCATCTGCCCGCCGCTTAAACCCTTTTCAAAGACTAGGGTTTTAAGTTTTCTTCTGGCAGCGTAAACCGCAGCCGACAACCCCGCGGGACCGCCTCCGATAATCAAAACATCATGCATCTTCAGGTGAAGTTATTTGTTTTCCACAACCTTAAATGTAGCGTTAAGCAGTCTGCCTTCCCGCAGCCGCCTGATGAACCCCCGGTCTAAGTCGCAGGCCGCCTTATCGGCATCCACCGCCACAGTGCGCGGGCAGGTGAAACCCGATTTACGGAACACTAAGTCTTTGGCATCCGTTAATGTGAGCCGCGGATCCCCTCGAGCCTTCACAGTCTCCGTTAAACCGCCGCAGGAAAGCGTTAAAACCACCTCACAACCCCCCCTCAAAGACTTCTTAACCTCCTTATTGAGGGTTTCAGCTGATTTATCCGCGTTCACGGCTACTATGCAGTCCCCTGCAGGGGTTAAGTGGTCGTCGCAGGTAAGCATTAAGGTGGATTTATGCATCGCTGAAACATTTTTATGCCCCCAAGCAGTTATATGCTCCTCAGCCAACCCCCCTCACCTCATCCAGTTCTCGGTTTGCATCGGCGTCAACGCCTTTTTTCCGGAAGAATTTAGCGATGTTTATAACATCCCGCTCAAGCAGCCTCCCCGCCTCCGGGTGCTCCCTTAAAACCCCCTGGCTGAAGTCGATCAAAACAGGCTCCCCTTGATAGAGGATGTTGTATTCACTTAAGTCGCCGTGTACTAGACCCAGTTCATACATTTTTTTTATGTACGAAATTATCTTCTGATAATCCCCCCCCGGGTCGGGTAATTCACTGTCTCGGAGCTTCAAAGCGCAAACCCCCTCGCCTCCGATGAAATCCATAACCAAGACGTTTTGGCGGTAATCAATCGGCTTGGGGCAGCGGACATAATCTGAAACCCTCATCAGGTTGCTGTACTCCTTCCTACACCAAAGATACGTTAACTGCCGCCTGTCTCTGACTTTAGGGAATCTCGGGTCACCGTCCACGTATCGCCTCATGTTACGGAAATCGGTGGCCTCAACACAATAAATCTTCACCGCAACCTCCCTTGACCCCTGACGCCCCCAATAGAGGTTAGCCTCCTTTCCTTGGGCAGCCAACCCCACAAGGTCGGTGAAAACCCCCTTCCTGTAGAGCCGGTAGAGGGAGTTCAAAGTCTGAGGGTCAAAGACGCCTTGACTGATCTTAGTGCTTGGCTTGCGCCTGCCTTCATTTTTTAGGCTTTTAAGATCAAGTTGGGAGAGGAATCGGTCAGGCAGCATAGTACTCTTTTTTTATGGGGGGGGGATTGAAAAATAAATTAAAAGATCATATGGGGTCTATCCCCTCAAGGTAGTTGTTTTTCTCAAGCCAGCTGGCCTGCAGGTTATTGTATCTGAACAGTATGTCGCCTCTCTCCTCCGACTGCACCTCCCAGGGCTGCACTAAAACGACGTTACCCTCCTTAATCCACACCCTCCTTCTCATCTTCCCAGGTATACGGCATAATCTAGTGTGCCCGTCGGTGCATCTAACCTTCATCCTGCGGTCGCCTAGAAGCTGCTCCACCTCCCCTAATAGCTGGCCCTTACGGGGTAGGCGGACTCGAACGACTTGTTGATCCCCCTGCTGGGGTTTCCTGCCTTTAACGGGCTTGTTCTCCCGTCCAAGGTACTCATCTAACTGGTCCTCTATCTCATCGCCCATGACGCCTTATATATGGATTACCTTATTAATTAACCATGTCGCTCACAGACGAACTAAAAACACGGTCCATAGACGGCATAGAAGGCTTGTTTGTTGTTATCGTGCAGGACGTTGATTCAGGCGAGATTTTAATGCAGGCTTATGCCGATGAACCCGCAATCGAAAAAACCCTTGAAACCGGGTTAGCCCACTACTACTCTACTTCACGCAGGAAACCCTGGCTTAAGGGGGAGTCAAGCGGGCACACGCAGAAGGTTGAGGAAATCTATGTCGACTGCGACGGCGACGCCTTGATTTACCGGATAAGAAAAGAGCACCCAGCCTGTCATATGGGCTATCACACGTGCTTCTTCCGCAAGATAAGCGACGGCGAAATCACCGCCTACTGTGAACCTGAATATAACCCCAAGGAAGTGTATTAGTTTTTAAATAATCTAGAGTAATAGTTTGTTAAAATGAAAATCGGCTCTAAAGAAGTAGACGACAACATACTCATCGTGTTAGCGGCGGTGTTCGCTGTTTTAATCGTTTTCCTAGTGATTGTCATGGGGCCCGCAGAGCCTGCCCCCCAAACCACCACAACCACCCGCAAGGCGGCGTCAACCACGGTAAAGAAGGTAACTACCACCACAGTCCATCAGGACATTAAAACCTTCAAGCAGGCTATGCAATCCCAGGATCTAGGGGAATGCGAGGACATTGAAAACAATCGACTAAGGGACTTATGTGTCCGGGGATTAGCTGAGAGACGCAGGGAACCCAACCTGTGTCTTGAGGTGGAAACACCCTCCCTCAAAGACACATGCCTGCACAACATCGCGGTTAGGACTTCCAACCAAACCCTGTGCACGCAGATAGAAAACGATAAGATACAGCAGTCCTGCAACGCGAAGGTTCAATAAAAAAACCTTTTTTTTTCTTTTTTTTTTTTATTTGATTTCTTTTCAGCTTGAATACCGAGCTTTTTTTGATCAAACTTTTTCAAAACTTTGTTTTTATTCCTCTAGCTCCGGCATGCTTGATCCAATGAAGTCCTTCAACACGGATTTAGGGTTTTGATGGTATTTCTGGAATAACTCAAGCACATCCCGGTATTCCCTTATCCCGTTTTTTATCATCTGCTCAAGGATTCTTTGGCGTATCATTATCTCCTTGTTCAACCTTATCTTGGTTATACCGCATCGTTTAGCCAGTCTCTCGCTTAAAAGAATCGGGTAGTTGGTTCTTTTTATGTTGTCGGTTGAAACCTCCCAAGTGAATATATCCCCCATCTGTATCACTTCCTTCTCCAGGCCCGCTATCTCGGCCACCTGGGTTATGCGTCTTAGGGTTCCCTCCCCCCGTCTATAGATTTTGTTGCACACCACGATCAAGTCTAGTAACGGCAGCATCCTGCTTGGCACGTTCATAGGCTCATCCATTAATCGGACTGAGGTTTCCCTTGCGCTGTTGGCGTGGATGGTTCCCATGCTGCCTTCAAGGCCGATGTCCATTGCCACGAAGAAGGTTTCAGCTTCCTCCCCCCGCATCTCCCCCACAATAACTCGGTCGGGTCTCATGCGAAGCGAGTTTTTCATAAGATCGTGCATCGATAGTTTCTTGGCGCCCCTAAGCGAGGTGGGGAAGGCTTCGAGGGGCACCCAGTTAGGCAGGAAATCAAAGTTAAGCTCAAGCGTATCCTCTATCGTCACTATACGCTCAGTCTGGGGTATGAACATTGCAAGAGCGTTTAGGAGGGTGGTCTTCCCTGATCCTGCGCCCCCCGCCACAAGTATGTCCATAGGGGATAACCCCATACCCTCCACACACACCCATAGGAAGGCTGCGAGCTCGCTTGTCAGGCTTCTCAGTTCAATTAAATCAAGGATGGTGTAGGGGACCTTCTTGAACCTCCTAATCGTGATCGAGGGTCCGTAGGGTGCTGCTGGGGCGATAGCCACATTAGCCCTGCTGCCGTCCATCATGTGAGCGTCTAATAGAGGGGTCTCAGGGGTTATGTCTCGGTCGCTGTTTCTTGAAAGCCAGTTTATTATGGAGTCAAGGGCTTTCAGGGACTCGAATTTAATGTTCGTCTCGCACATCCCGTGTTTCCTGTGGACTATGAAAACTGGGTTGCTTAAGCCGTTGACCATTATTTCCTCGAGGTTTTCATCCCGCATCAAAACCCCGAGTTTACCGTAGCCCATGAAAAGCTCGTCGATTATTTTGGATACCACGTATTCCACGCGATCCGGTGAAACCTGCTTCTGCTTGACTTTCTCCGTTAAATAGCTTCTGAGGAAAATCTCTTTCTCATTGTGGGTTCGGAGTTTATTCAACTCATTCATAACCTGGCCGTAGTCGGTTATCATACTCCTAGCATTGGAGATTACGTGCCTCTCCTCCGGACTTAAAACAGGCAGGTCAACGGTGTAGGAAGGCATTGACTTGCCCTTTATCTTCTCAATCTTTATGTTGCCGTAGGATTCAAGAATATCGCTCAAAAAACATGCACCCCCTTTTTGTTGTTCACAGAAATTATTTAATCCCCAAGGTATTTATATATTCTCAGCAAAGCAGGGGCCTGAACACCGGGAGAATGGTTTCCCTCTCCAGGTTTGTTTTCTCCCTATGCTTTTTCTGAAATTCTTTGAGGGATTCCCCGCAAACAATTGCCTTGAATTCTCCCCCAGATAGTGTCTCCTCTAAACTGGTTGTCCGGGTTTCAAGGCCCCCTGGACTGTATCGCCTTAAAAGACCTAGATTCAGGTTGGGGTTGTGCAAAAGCAAAGTCACCTGCACCCCGCGTTTCATCATCCGGAAGGCGGCTTCAACGTCGCGTTCACACTCTATTTTGGCGAGCGCGTGATCCTGGGTGCCGTAGGGCAGGCCTCCGGGCCCTGGAAAGACTTCGTGGAACAC
>WJJK01000204.1 GCA_014729705.1 Candidatus Altarchaeales archaeon
GTTCTGTGACAGGCGTGTTGTTGTTTGTGTTCGCAAGAAACCATATGCCCTCTGATTACGCCCTCGCCTGCGGCCTTCTATATTCGTTCATGGTGGGTCCTCTTGCTTTGAGTGTGGTATCCTTCACCCATGATTTCATTCAACTTAACCTTATCCTGCTTCTTCTGGTTTTCGCGTCTAAGGCGTTGGGTTCGGGTTTCAATAAAAGAATTTATTATTTCTTCCTGTGGCTTGCGACGTTAACTGTGGGGTACTTCGTGAATGAAACGATTCTTGTGGGCGCCGCAGTATCCCTTGCCTACATCGGGTTCAGGTTGATGCCCCCTGATTTAGGGAACCTTTATATGGGTTTTGTTTTAGTGTTTTTCTTTTTCTCAACAATACTGTTAGCTCAACCCCTGCTTGAGGGGAAGCTTTCCAACCTGGCTCAGGGGCGGACCGGCTCGGTTGATGTTGCGCCCGTATCATTAACCGATTTTTGGCTTCGCTACAACGTCTTTTTGTTGTTTATGCCTTTGGGTCTTTATTTCGCATATAAGGCAGGGGATTTGCCTGCTCTATTATTCATCCTCATCGGCTTCCTACTCGCACTCACAATGGATAGGGGAACCCGGATTATGGATTTAGGGGTTTGCATGGTGGCTGCGCATTTTTTGCTGAATTATTCGAAAAAATATTTCAAACACGTGTTAATCCCTGCGGTAGCGGTCTTGGGTTACGCTCTTTCAGCGATTAATTTACTGTTGTTGTTTCAACTCATCTTTGTCTTAGCCTCGGCTGTGGCGCTTTTTTCCCTGTATACTGGGAGAAATGTTTTGGTCGCATCTGTTTTGGCTTTGGTTTTAGCGGGGTTTCTTGTGAACCTTTTTTTCATCGACAACATAGAATCCCATAAAATAATCTCTGAATCAGTGTACCGTGCATTGAAGAAACTGCCTGGCAACGAGTCCCAGAGGGTGCTTGCTCAATGGGATATCGGCTACATGGTTGAGGTGGTTTCAGGGCATAAGGCGGTTTCCTCCCCCAACCGCATAGACTATGGCGCCCACGAAGCTCTATGGCTTCTCCCCCCTCAAACCGCGGTGCGTCTTTCTGCGGAAAACATCGAATACGTTTTAGTGCGTTCCCCCAACTTCAACGTCGTGAAAACCCCGTCAGGGGAGTTGGCTTACACTTCATCCGGCGGCCTGATATTCAAAAGAAGCCCGCCCGCACAAGTGCCGCCCCCCAAAGTAAGCAGGTATACCAGCATATCCCGCCTCAGAAGCGCATACAATGATTCCCCCTACTTTGAATTGGTTTACTCAGAGAAAGACGGCTTAACCGGTACCTACGTCAACCTTTATCGCGTGTCCTCTAACAACTCCGGGCGCAGACCGAATTCGGATGTGGGTGTATTAGTCTTTTCCCGGGAAAACACGTCAACAACCTTCTATCTGGATATCGTGGATGAATCAGGCAATAAGGGTTCTTTGAGGTTTGAGGACTACGTATTCGGTGAAGGAGTATCTGAGAAAATCTTTTATACTGGTAGGAGGAACGTAGTGGAGTGCGGGGTTCGCCTTGACTCCTCGGTTAAACCCAACCTATCAGGTGTTGCGGTGTTTCTGAATACCGGCGAGCCCCGGTTGATGGATTTAGGCGTGTTTTTGGTTGACTCAACCTCAAAGTCCCTCAGGGAGGGTGTGGTTGATTCAAGGGTTGAGCGGGTTCACCTCGGGTCCGGGGAGAGGCATATGCTGAATTATTCCCTCCCGTATAGGGGGTCTGAGTATTCCCTTGCCTTCGCCCGCTACCCAGGCGTTGTTTTCTTGGAAAACGAGTCCCATAAGACTTCCTATGCGTCAGTCGATTTTTTGCACGCCTTCTGTTAGACGTCTGTGAGTCTTTCGACTCCTGTTCGGGTTCCCATGCTAAACATCTTGTCGAAGCCGATGGGAAGCAGGAACGCGATTAAGGCTATTATCCACACCATCAATACGAAGTCCATTAAAGCCGCCCACTTGCTTCCTCCGTCAATCATTTTGATGGATATGGCGCTTAAAACCGCGTGTATGAAGAGTATGAAGAATAGTGTGTTCTCCATTAACGGGAGATCCAGGGTTCCAAGGGAGGGTAGCAGGCCTTCGGTGACTGAGGCTACCATAGGCGAGGTTGAAATCGAGGACAGTGTTTTCCCTAAAGTAGTGTTCAGTATCGACACCATCTGCAGGCTTGAGTAGGCGGCGCCTGTGATGCCGAATAAGGTGCCGTAGTATATGCCTCTTACGCTTGAGGCAAGCTGCAGCCTGATTTTTCTCAGAGACAATAGTCTTATGAAGTTGTTGCTTATCACCTCCGCCCCCTTCTCGGGGTCTCCGCCCAGCCTTATGACGTGCAGAAATATTGTTGAGAAATTGGATATGAGGTTGGATCCGGTTTCCCCGGATAGGTACATCCAGGACTCGAATTTGTCGCAGCGCAGCTTCAGTCTCCGGTATAGTTTCTCAAGGGGTTGGTTGAATATCCCGAAATCGTGTATCCTAAGCGGTTCTATGGTGCCCACCAGGCTCCCGCCTCTTGCGCCGAGGGATCCGCCTATGGATCTGATGAATCCGGGGAAGGCGTCGTCGTATTTCATGACCTTGTTTTCCATCTGGCTTGCGGTGTATCCTATGAGCAGCAGGGGTAGGCAGGCGACGGCGACCGTAAGAGGCAGGGGGAGTATGCCCAGGAAATATAGTACTGCGAATAGGAGTAACGAGGATACTGTTACCGCCACCACCATCTTCCTGAGTTGATAGTATTCCTCGGGTTTTATGGGTAAATCATGCAGTAGGGGGTCGTGGCTTATGAACGTGTCTATGAATACCAGTGAGAGGCTGTCTATGAGAAACAATGCTATGCCTGATAAGGCCATAAGCAGCACGACGTTGTATCCTGAGACCAGCGGCAGCAGGAAGGATATGGAGAGCATGAAGGAGACGCCGATGGTAAGCGAGACCAACGCATCCTGTATTAAGTCTAGGGTTTGTATGGATTGTTTGTATTCTGTTGAAAAGTCGTCCATCACAGCCTCCTGCTCCTGCATCAAAAACACGTCTATTCTTTCCCCGAAGTCCAGGGCGGCTGAGAGTCGGTCCAGGAAGTTGGCTAACACCCTTGAGGGGACTAGTTGAGCTATTTTTCTGGTGGAGGCGACTAACCCGAGGTTCCAGTAGCTTGCGAGGTAGTCTATCTTCTCCATGATCTTGGCGATCTCCCCGTATTCCGCCCGCCGGGAGGCATATCTTATGATGTCGGCGCGGCTTATGTGTAGGGTGGATAGTGTGCCGACGTATGTTATGAAGAAATGTATGTTGTCTTGTATCTCGACTTTCTTCCGTTCAAGGATGTAGAAGGGGTATCCTAGGACGGATAGAATCCCCAGCATAAGTATCATAAACGGGATGAGGAACAAAAAGTATATGAATGGGGGGC
This sequence comes from Candidatus Altarchaeales archaeon, assembly GCA_014729705.1. Classification (GTDB taxonomy): domain Archaea; phylum Altiarchaeota; class Altiarchaeia; order IMC4; family SCGC-AAA252-I15; genus WJJK01. Next base: position 3,460 of record WJJK01000204.1, read on the forward strand.
CGAAGTAGACGCTGCCGTAGAATGTGATGGCCAGCAGCATGCTGATGAACAATATGAAGCATACTCCGACTACCGGCACCACGATTTTGGTGAAGTATTCTTCGATGGTCGAGTACCCGACCTGCTGGACTGCGTCTTCGAATTCCAGATTCAATCACCCCCCTTATAA
>WJJK01000205.1 GCA_014729705.1 Candidatus Altarchaeales archaeon
GGTCCTCAGGATGTTTGGGATTAAATCCAACATAACCTTCACAGACGGCAGGCAACCCTACTGTGAAACACAGGTGCGGGATCAGGAGGTTAAAATCATATGTGAGATGCCTAACGTAGCCGCAGAAGACATTAGAATCACTGTACACAGAAACTACGTCAACGTCTTCGCAAATCCGGGTCTAAGCAAACTCGTTAACACGCCGGCGATTTACGAGGATAAAGCGGAAATCAATTATAAAAACGGTTTGCTTGATATCACTGTCCCCTTAAAGGGGAACTAGTTTTATTAAGGCCAAGTGCATATTACATAAACCGTTTTTTGTATTATCCGGAAAAGATGGATATTGAGGATTCGATTAAGAGAATAGACGAGGTTTTGGCTGAACACAACATGCCTAAACGCGTCAGACGCTCAATTGAGGAAGTTAAGGATGAGCTAAACAACGAGCAACAGGATCTTGCGGTCCGCGTCACATCCTCCATCTACAGCCTCGACGACATCGCAACCGACGTCAACCTGCCGATGCACACTAAAACCGTTTTATGGGACTTGATTGGCATGCTTGAATCCCTTAAAGTAAAGGGGGGAAATGATTGACAGAAATAAATCATTACGCAACACGTTGGAGACCGTCACTGAAAAGGAATTTGACGACTTAATTAAGTCGAAGACTCCGACCGTTTACTGCGGGTTTGAGGTTTCAGGCCCGGTACACCTTGGCACATTGATTGCAGCCCATAAACTACTTGATTTTCAGGTGGCGGGCGCGAAGGTGAAGGTGCTTTTAGCCGACATACACACAAGGCTTAACCGGAAAGGGGATCAGTCATTCATAGACCAACAAATCAAGTACTGGGAGACGGTCTTCAAATCCATCGGCTTAACCGAAGCAGATTACGTTCTTGGCTCAAGCTTTCAATTCGAGAAAGAATATGTGTGCGACGTTTTGGAGCTTGCAGTGAATTCAACTTTGAACCGGGCTTTAAGGAGCATGCAGGAAGTCGCCCGGGACATAGAAAACGCAAGAGTATCTCAAGCGATATACCCTTTGATGCAGATTGCAGACATCAAAGCCCTTAAGGCGGACATAGCCTATGGGGGCATGGAGCAGAGGAAGATTCACATGCTCGCCCGCGAGCTTTTGCCCGGAGTCGGGGGCGGGAAACCCGTCTGCATCCACACGCCTCTGCTTGTAAGCTTGAAGGGTCCTGGCATGAAGATGAGCTCAAGCCAACCTGAGACCCTAATCAAAGCCCAAGAGAAACCGGATACCTTAAGGCAACGCATTAATTCGGCGTACTGTCCAAAGGAGAAGGAGGGAAACCCCATCCTGCAGGTGTGTGAACACTTACTGCTGCCTCAGATGAATGTTTTAGAGGTTGAGAGGCCCGAGAAATACGGGGGAAACCTCAACTACACTGATTACATATCCCTTGAATCTGATTATCTGTCAGGGAAACTACACCCCCAAGACCTTAAATCCGCTGTAGCCGAGGGATTGGTTGACTTGCTTGAGCCTGTCAGAAGGAACCTAGTCTAATACTTGGGTTGTATACGCCACTCGGAGCTGTTTAACTGTTTGTTCAACTCCTCCAACCGTTTTTTAGCTTCAATTACCCCTGCAATACACTCTTGCCTGTGTTTTTTGGTGTGTCTTCTGCAAATCGATTCATCGGCTTTGGATTTAGCAAGGACAATGTAGCATTGTTCGGCGGTGTCCGAGGAGTTTATCAGGTCGCAGACCTCGTTTTCAGGGGCAACGTCAACAACCTTGTAGAGGCACCAGTCCCGGGCCTTTGAAGTGAGGTTTAGGCATACTTTGGGGTCCTTATCTCGTATGGCAAGACACCTTAAGCGGGTTGAGTCTCCTTCAATATAACCGCATAGGCTTTTATTTCCTAACGTCATTGCTATGTTGTAATAGCAGCTGTCTTTGTGGGCGGTATTGTTGATAAACCCGCATAAGCGTTTTTCGTTTGTTTTTGATGCTATGTTTTTGTAGCATTCATCGCGGCTGAGAGGCAATTCAATTTGAGAGCAGACGTGTTCATCCCTCCGTTGGTTGGCGACTCCTATCATGCAATCGGCTTTTAGGAAGCCCTCCAAAATCTTTTCGCAGTCCCCCACGTCAAGGCTTTTCTCCGCGTTAGAGTAGTAACACATATCCCTGGCGGCGCCTTCCAGTTTACCACAATCAGGCAGGGGTGGGAGTGTGGTCGTCGTCGTACACGATAAGCAGGGTCCGCCGCAGTCTACGCCCTCCTCACCCTGGTTTAAGAGGCCGTCTGAGCATGTGGGGGAGTTCATGCAGCCGAATAAAAAGATTAATCCAATGAACAAAAATGTAGGGGATTTCATGGTTTGTTTTGGAATAAATAGTTGTTTTTACTTAAAAGCATTACCCTCTTTATTCGGATTTATCCGTAGAGTGGTTGAAGTTTGCGACTAGTGTGCCGTCGACGGCGTCGAGTATTGTGATTGTGCCATCCATTCCGGATAAAAACGTTGACTTCCCTTGGAA
>WJJK01000206.1 GCA_014729705.1 Candidatus Altarchaeales archaeon
CCCCAGGTTTGTTAAACCACATATTTTTACCTTCATCCCCCGTTTAAACACCTGATTTTTTCGCCGGCATCCTTGGCCTTGCTTAACGCTCCTCCAACCAGCACCGCATCCGCACCCGCCTTGCCCATCCTAACCACGTCTTCCCGGCTTAAAACCCCTGACTCAGCTACTAGGGGCGTATCCTCCGCGGCATAGGGTGCAAGCTCTTTGAAGACCCCTAAATCGACTTCAAGGGTCTTAAGGTTTCTGTTGTTTATGCCAATCAAATCCGCCCCCGACTTGTTGGCTACCTCAAGTTCAGCTAGGTTGTGGGCTTCAACCAGGGCTTCAAGACCCATCTTGTGAGCCCTTTCAACGTATCGTTCAGTATCCTGCCCCAAAACCGCAACTATCAAAAGTATTGCGTCCGCTCCAAAGTTTTTGGATTCAGGTATCTCCCAATCAAAGCATATGAAATCCTTTCGAAGAAGCGGCAGGGTTGTTTCCCCCCGGGCATTCAATAAATCATTTAAGCTGCCGTTGAAATAAAGCGGCTCAGTTAAGATGCTTATCCCGCAGGCACCCGCATCCTCCATGAGACGGGCTCGCCGGGGTACGTCAAAGTCGGATAAAAGCCCTTTGGAGGGGCTTGCCTTCTTAGCTTCACAGATCAGTGAAACCTGGTTGGAGTCTAATATCGCCTGCCTGAGGCTTCTTCTCTCTGCCGGGTTTTTCTTAGCGTCAACCAGTTTTTCCACTACATTCATTTTCAGATGTTTTTAGTGAATTCAATGAACTCATCCAACTTCTTTTTGGATTCACCGGAGTCTATGGTTTTATGGGCTAAATCGTAGGCTTCAGCCATGCTGTCTTTTATTTGCGCTGCCTTTATGGCTGCCGCAGCATTCAAGGCTACGATATTGGTTTTAGCCTCATCAGCTCTCCCGCCTAAAACATCTAACACTATTTTTTTGTTTTCCTGCGCATCCCTGCTTTGGATGTCCGTTAAACGGGTTAGAGGTATGCCTAACTCTTGGGGGTTGAATTCATATGTGTCGACCTGCCCTCCGCATAACCGGGAGACCTTCGTCACGCCCACTGTTGAGTATTCATCTAAGCCGGGTTTCCCGCAGACTACGTAGGCTGTTTTTTTACCAAGGAGTTTGAAGACTTTGCATAGTTTCTCGGTTAGGTTTTCATCGAATACCCCCATAACCTGGATTTGTGTGTTCGCTGGATTCACAAGAGGCCCCAGTATGTTGAACACGGTTCTAACCCCTATCTCTTTTCTGGTTGGCATCACGTGTTTCATGGCGGGGTGGTGTAGGGGCGCGAACATAAACCCTATACCCACCTCGTCTATGCATTTCTCTATTGACTCGGGCACAAGGTTTATGGGGGCTCCAAGGGATTCCAGTATGTCTGCGGACCCGCAGTGGCTTGTCAGGGAGCGGTTGCCGTGTTTGGCTATCACAACTCCCGCCGCGGCTGCGACAAACATCGAGCATGTGGATATGTTGAAGGTTTGATGGCCGTCGCCGCCGGTGCCGCATACGTCGACTAAAACCTTTTTTGTCTTGGGTTTTACGGGTATCGCGTGTTTGTTCATCTCGGATACGAATGCTGCTATCTCCTCTGAGCTTTCGCCTTTGATTTTAAGGGCTATGAGGAGGGCAGCCATCTGGGAGGGCGTTGCTTTTGCTTGCATAATCTGGTTCATCGCATCCTTAGCCTGGTTGAAGCTTAAGTCCTCCCCGCGGGAGGCTTTCTTTATGTAGGTCTTCATTTTATCTCAAAAAAGTTTTTCATTATTTTCATGCCGGTTTGGGTTAAAATGGATTCCGGGTGGAATTGAAGTCCATATAGGGGGTATTCAGCGTGCTCTATTGCCATGATCTCCTGGTCTCTGGTTTGGGCTGTGATTTTTAGTTTCTCGGGGAAGTTTGCCTCCGACACAATCAATGAATGGTATCTTGCCCCCTTAAATTTCTTGGGTATACCCTTGAATAGAAGGGATCCAAAGTGTTCTATCGTGCTTTCCTTTCCGTGCATAAGCCGGGGGGCGTAGGTGATTTCTGCGCCATAAACTTGTGCTATGCATTGGTGTCCCAAGCATACGCCAAGGGTTGGCTTTATTTTCCCGTATTTCTCTATCACGTAATTGGATATCCCCGCAGCCTCCGGTCTCCCGGGGCCGGGGGAGATGAGTATGTGGGTTGCTTTTTCCGCGAATACATCGACTTCGTCTTCAGATAGATTGTTTTCAACTACGTAGGGGTTTGCCCTCTGGATTCCAGCGTATTGCACGAGGTTGTAGACGAATGAGTCGATGTTATCTATTACAAGGGTTTTCATGATCTCACCCCCAGGGTTTTAAGCAGAGCCTGGCCTTTGTTTAGGGTTTCCTTGTATTCAAGCTCTGGTTTTGAGTCGGCTACTACTCCTGCGCCTGCTTGGACATACGCCTTGTTTTTCTCGAATGTGATGGTTCTAATCGCAATCGCAGTATCAAGGGTGCGGTTGAAGCTGAAGTAGCCTATGCAGCCTGCGTATATACCGCGTCTGTCTGGTTCGACTTCGTCGATAATCTGCATTGACCTGACTTTAGGGGCGCCGGATACTGTGCCTGCCGGGAAGATGCTTTTGAGGGCGTCATATTCGTCTAACCCCGGTTTAAGCCGACCCTCCACTTCGGATGATAGGTGCATTACGTGGGAGTATTTCTCCAACTCCATGTATTTGGTCACTGAAACGCTGCCGTAGCTGCTTACCCTGCCGACGTCGTTTCTACCCAGGTCAACAAGCATTGTGTGTTCTGCTTTTTCCTTGGGGTCGGATGTGAGTTCCCTCTCCATTAAAGCCTCCTGTTTTTTGTTTTCACCCCTTTTCCTGGTTCCCGCGATGGGGTAGGTGAATATTTTTTGGTTTTCGACTCTCGCAAGTGTTTCAGGGCTGCTCCCAACTATTTTGCGGTCTCCGAAGTCCAGGTAATACATGTAGGGGCTTGGATTGATTTGCTTTAATTTGAGGTAGGCTGCGAATTTATCTCCGCTGTATTCGGTTGACAGTCTTTGGGATAATACGGTTTGGAATGTGTCGCCTTCGCGTATGTGGTTTTTTATTTGTTTAACTGAATTCATGTATTCTTTTTTTGTTGTGTTGGATTCGAATCCTTCCGCGCGGGTTTCATCACATGTCGTCTGCCCGGTGAGGGTTTGGGCGATTTCCTCAAGGCGTCTCAGTGATTTCTCAACGTCTATGTCTTGGGAGTCTGTGAAGTGGTTTTCAACAAGGTAGGCTTCCCGCATAAGGTGGTCGAAGATTATGTTGTTTTTCGTGAGACATATTTCGGCGTCAGGTTGTTTTAGTGTGTCTTTTTTGTTTGGGAGGTGTGTGAAGTATCGTATCAGGTCGTAGGATAGGTATCCTACGAAGCCTCCTGCGAATCGGGATAGGGTGGGTCCGGTTTGGGGGTGTTTGGTTACTATGTTTTTTATGAGGTTTAGGGGTTCTCTTCCCTCCTCTTTTAGGGTGAATTTTTTCGTGTAGTTTTTTATCTGGGTTTTCCCGTTTTTTATCTTGATTTTGGTTAGGGGGTTGAATCCTATGAAGCTGTAGCGTGCTTTTTTCTCGTCTCCTTCTATGCTTTCAAGTAGGTAGGTGTTTTCCCCTGCGATTTTGAGGTAGGTTTCCTCGGGGTTTTGGTTTTTGATTTTGATGAACGTCTGGTTAACCTGCATAGGAAAATTATATACAATAATGACTTAAAAATGACAAAAATGTATTAAAACATGCATTTAATGGTTTTTTATGGTTTTATATACCTTAAACCGCAATATCTTTCACATTGACTAACGTCGATTTCCTGTTTGAAAACTCCTTTGAGGTCGCAAACAAAGTAGGGGGCATATACGCTGTCGTCAAATCCAAGGCAGCACAGATGGCTAAAATCTACGCAGACAACTACTACACAATAGGCTTCTTCGACCCCAAGAAAGCCTCAGTGGAATTAGACCAAAAACCTGCCCCAAAACAACTTAATAAAGCCTTTGAATCACTTGAAAAACAAGGCATCAAATGCTTCTTTGGCAGATGGCTTATCCCAGGCACCCCTAAAACCATACTCATAGACGCTGAAAACACTAAACACAGGGTAAACGAAATCAAAACCTGGCTTTGGGAGCAATACCAAGTTGATTCAATAAGATCAGACAACTGGTTCAACGACCCCGTCGTCTGGTCATACGCCACGGGATTGTTGATCGAACAACTGATTAAAACCAAACCCTTCAAGGACAAAAAAATCGCGGCCCACTTCCATGAATGGCTCTCAGGCGCGGGCCTGCTTTACCTGAAAAACAAGAAAACCCCTGTGGGTTGCGTGTTCACAACCCACGCTACGATGCTTGGGCGCACAATAGCAGGCTCAGGCGAAGACCTATACGGACAGGTCAACAAGGGCCTGGCCGAAGGACGACACGCAGACATCAGCCTCGCCAAAAGATACGGTGTCGAAGATAAATACAGTATGGAGCGTGCATGCGCCCATAACGCGGACGTCTTCTCAACAGTGTCAAATATCACAGGCAAGGAAGCCCACTACCTTTTGGGGCGTGAACCCGACATCCTCCTGCCAAACGGCCTTGACACCAAAAAATACGCAGGACTTGAGGATCTCGCCATCGCGCGCAGGAAAATCCGCTCTGAGATGAAGAAATTCCTCGCAGCCTACTTCAAAAGGTACTATGAATTTGATTTAGACAAAATCAGGAGCGTTTTCCTATCCGGCAGATACGAGTACCACAACAAAGGCATAGACGTCTTCATAGATGCTTTAGGGCGGTTAAACAATAAATTGAAGGAAAACAAATCGGAGAACACGGTTGTCGCATTCATATTCGTGCCCTCAGGCACCAGAGGAGAGAACATCGAGGTACTCAAAAACGTTTCACTATACAGCGAAGTCCAAGAGCATGTGGAGGGGGTGCTTCCTGAGCTAGCAGACAACATAATTAACCTGCTGGCAGCGGGCAGACTCCCGGATAAATCCTCGGAGTTGTTCAACGAAAAATTCCTCTCCGAATCCAGAAAACTCATCGCACACTTCACGGAGAAGGCGGGGCAGACTCCGCCTCTTTGCGCGCTTCAATTAAGCTACGACGAATCAAAAGACCCAATAATAAATGAATGCCTAAGGGTTGGCCTTCTGAACCGCAGAGAAGATAAAGTGAAGGTAATATTTTATCCAGCATACCTTTCAGCCGCAGACCGCATGATCGGCTTAGAATACAATGAAGCCACACTAACATGTGATATGGGGGTCTTCCCCTCATTCTATGAACCCTGGGGTTACACGCCCGTTGAGGCCGCAGTTCAGGCAACACCCTCCGTAACCTCGGACCTAGCAGGTTTCGGGCAGTTCATCAAAGGCAAGGGCGAGGGAATAAAGGTCTTGGATATGGAGGGTATTGAATACGACCAGATAGTCGACCAACTATATCAACATCTCCTTGAGCTTTCAAACATGGAGAAAGAGCAGTTGACCGCTCTTCGCATAAACGCCAAGAAACTATCCAAGTCGGTTGACTGGGACGTGCTAGCAGAAAACTACGTTAAAGCCCATAAAATGGCTGTTTCAAAGGTTAGCGGGATTTACTGACGAAGGGAAGATCAACTATCTGCGCGCTCTGCGTTTTGCCGGAATCTGATTTTAGGGTGACCGCAGATAAAGAGGTTTTGTCTGAGTCCACATACCCTAAACCTATCCTTATGCGTTTCCCTGTTTTCTTGGAGAGTGTGGGGGAATATCTAAGGGACGTCACAAACCCTATTTCCGAATCCCCCCCATTGATCTTAAATTCACGGCCGGATAAAGGAGACCCTAATTGAAATCCAATCAGCTTTTTCTCAACCCCGCCCTCCCTTTGATTCCTCAGTGTTTCACACCCTATGAAGTCTTTCCCCAGATCTGTGAAAGCGCCTAGACCCGCCTCCAGGGGCGTGGTTTCCCGTGTTAAATCAACACCTGAAAGCATTAAACCCGCCTCAAGCCGCAGGGTGTCTCGGGCGGTGAGGCCCGCTGGATTCAGACTAAAATTCCCTCCTGCCTCAACCATTAGATGAAATAATTTTTCGGCTTCAACTTCCTTAACATAAAATTCAAACCCATCTTCTCCGGTGTATCCGGTGCGGGACACAAGAGACGACACCCCCATAAGGTCGACGTCTTTTTGAAACGACATGAACCTCAAGGAATCCACGGGCACACCCAGTTTCTCCGCTACCTTCTTGGCTTTCGGACCCTGCAAAGCCAACAACGCGGTATCTGCTGAAACATCCTCTATGTCAACGTCGCCCGTCTTATGTTGATTAAACCATGCTATATCTCTTTTAAGGTGTTTGCCTGCGTTTACGACCACAAAAAAGTTTTCCTCATCAACCTTATAGACTATCAAGTCGTCTATCACCCCCGCAGACTCGTCACATAAGAACCCGTAGACGCATCTTTGACTAGGTTTTTTTGCGAGGTTGTTTGTGAAAACACGCTCAAGGAAATCCTGAGCCCCCGCACCCGACACCTTAAATTGCCCCATGTGGCTTGCGTCGAATATCGCCGCCCCCTCCCTGACACTATGATGTTCCTTAAGCGTTCCGCCAGTATCTTTAAAGTACATCGGCATTTCGTAGCCGCCGAAGTTCGACCAAACCGGGCCATACGAGGATAAAGCGTTATGTAGAGGGGTTTTTTTCATTTTCTCAGGGTTTGTTCAAATCGAAATAGGATCTTATGAGCTCCGCCTCACTCCACGCCTGCGCTATGCAACCCCGGGGTTTGTGAGGGGGTTCAGCGTCGAACACCTCGCTTATGTGGGCTAACCCCGCCTGCCATAGGTGTTTCTCAAAAAGGGGGTTGAAGTGTTGGAACCTTTTCTTCGCCTCCTTTTGACCTAAATATTTTTTCACGGAAGTTATGTAGGATCCCAGAAGCCACGGCCAGACAGTGCCGTTGTGGTAGGCCTTATCCCTGTCCTCAGGGGATCCCACGTAGCGCGGGCAGTATCTTGGGTCAGAGGGGTCGAGGGTGCGGACTCCATAGGGGGTTATGAGACGTTCATCGATTTTTTGGATTATTTTTTTCGCGTAACCAGATTCAACCACGCAAAAATCAAGGGAGAGATTAATAAGTTGGCTGGGCCTTAAAGCCCCGTCCTCAAGGGTGTCTTTGAGATAACCGTTTTCCATGTATTTCTCGGGGAAATTCTCCTCGTGTTCCCTCATTAAGGCGCCGTAATCCGCCTCATCCCCCATCAACTCCGAAAAACCTTGCATGTGATTTAGGGCATTATACCAAAGACCCTGGATTTCAACTGCGCTATGCCTTTTAAGAGTATCCATCCAGGTGCCGCCATCATGAACTAAAACCCCGCCTTCAACCATCTTAGCGTAGGAGTCCACCGCGTCTTTTAGGGTCCACCAATAGGTGTGCAAAAAACCTGCTCCCTCCTCTTCCCCTACCGTGTCAACGTATTTTTTTATCCGATCAATCAGCCATAAAGTCGAGTCCGTGTCGTAATATTGAGGTGAACCATTCTCTATCCGGGTTGCCACCCTGCCTTGGTGCATGTTGTTTAAGAAATGCTCTAAAACCTTGCAAGCGTCCCCCACCCGCCCTTGAATCAATGCAAGGCCCGGTAAACTTATTAACGCATCCCGGCCCCAATCCGAAAACCAGGGG
>WJJK01000207.1 GCA_014729705.1 Candidatus Altarchaeales archaeon
AGACCATATACTGCATCAAACCATGAAAGAATCAGGGGTATACGGGTTCTTCGACACCGAAGATAATTCCTCAAGGAAGCTTATCTCCCGGATAGACCTTAAAACAACGACTGAGCAGGCGGGAGGCAGGCTTGAAAGGGATTTAGACGATCTGGAAGGCCTATCAAAGCAGTTAAGCGGGGGTTCGGGCGGTTTGAGGCGTAAAAAAAACATCCATTGAATTCTTTTATTTATATTTATATTGCATATAATTGGGTTGTGATAAGCAAATGACAGACGACATCGTAATGATTGGTGATTATTTAGGCACCATCGAGGAATTTTTGCCAGGCGAGGGCACCTTCGCCGAAGACGGTAAAATCTATGCCGCAGTATGCGGGCAGAGAACCCTAAACCCCAAAAACCATACAGCGGAGGTGGAGGGCAAAAGACTCCCGAAACTTACGGAAGGACAGGTTGTTTTCGGGGAGGTTATGACTATCAGGAAAAGCCAGGTCACACTATTGGTATCCAAGATAAAGGGAATCGACACACTCATCGACGAGAAGACAAGCATCTACGTCTCAAACATCGACGATAAATACGTGGAGAAGCCCGACGACATGTTTGGGGTGGGCGACCTTGTTAAAGCCAAGGTCATAAAGATAAACGGAAACCTGGTGGACGTTTCAACGAAGGGGGATATGGGTGTTGTGAAGGCGTTCTGTAAAAGATGCCGAAACGATCTTATTCCCTCCAAGAAAAAGAAGGGCAAGATGGAGTGCGTAGTATGCGGGCACCTGGAGCTTAGGAAAACCGCGCCCGACTACGGGGACATAGCCGAACTATAAGCAGGACGGGGCGAGTATAATGCAGGTAGAGATAATAAAGGATGTGAAGGAGGGTTTTGAGGTTGAATTCGACAACAAAGAGGTTGCAACCGCTTTGTCGGCTATATTAACCAAGGAGGGTGTTGACGCCTATACCTACGACCCCCACCCACTTAAGCCTGGATTCAGGTTGCGAATTGAGGATAAAAACGCTAAGAAACAATTTAAGTCGGCTTTGAAGAAGCTTGATAAATCTTGGTCTGAATTATCTAAGTTGGTTGAGAATAAGCTTTAGATGGATTCATGCGAAAAAGAGGGGGGCGTGTTGGAGGACACCGCTAAAACCCGTTTTTTCGGTAGACATTCAAGCCACCTCCCCGCTTCTTTCAGGCTTGAGGCTACTTTGTGCGAAACCGAGGATAAGGTAAGCCTTGAGATAGATCATCCAAGCATGATGGAAGGTGAGGTCGACGTTGACGCGACAGCCAACATAATAAAGGTTAAAATCAAGTTTAAGGGGGAAGACTCCTACTTTAAACACACTTATGTGATGCCTAAACCCATCGACGATGAAAGCGTTGATGTTAGGAGGGGGGAGGAGGGTGTTTTGGTGGTAGAAGCCAGAAAAATCAGTAAACAATAGTTTTTTATATACATTAAATCCAATATTTTTCTTATGGAAGGTATCGCAAGACTTCTGCTGCACGATAAACCTTCAGGCATAATACTCAGCCTCAGATCCAGGGAAAAAAAATACGCCGCAGTCCTAGCTAAAGAAAACGACTGCACATACACCCACGTACTAAAAATACTCGACGAATTAAAGGGCTTTGGTTTGGTTGAGTTTGAGAAGGAGGGGAGAATCAAATTCGTGAAACTCACCGAAGCCGGGGAAGACGTAGCCCACGAGCTGGAGGGGTTAGTGCGATACCTTGAGAAGTCTCAGGAGAAGATTGAGCAAGACAAAAAAAATCAGTAACCCCTGAAGGCCCTGTTTTCTTACTTTTTCCTCTCCCCCGCACGGGCTGTGGACACCAGCATGTTCCAGGCGAAGCCTATGCGTTCAACATAGTTGGTGAAAGTCAGTGACTCCGATAAAATCAGCCCCCGGCCTTTACCTAATTTGCCTTTAACCTCCCGCTGCCGTTTAACCAAACCGAAGCGAACCAGTTTAGGTATTATCTTGTTTTCAAGCGTGCTTCTGCTGTAATCTTTTTCCGCAAGAAACCTTGAAATTTCTTTTTTAGTCACCCAATCCCGATCTAAAACCATTTCTATGAAATCACTTGCCACCTGGTGATACTTGGGCTGGTATTTGCGGGGGAAAATAAAGTCAACCACCTCCGGCACACCCCAATAGACGGTCTTATCCAAACCGCCCTTAGACTTGATCTCCCCGCCGTAGTGTCGGGGTATCCACATACTCTCCCCTGAGGGTATGCCGCGGCTGGGCAGCCCCTGGGGGTTGGGGTTTCCTCTACTCATCCTTTAAACCGGATTCCATCAAAACTCTTTTTATTTTTTTTGCGCAGTCCCTGAAATTTGTTTCCTCCAAATCGGTGAACGGCACCCTCAAAACCTCCCTTATGCCGTCTCTGTTCACTACAGCGGGAACGCTGAGGCATACGTCGGAGACGCCGAAGTAGTCACTAAGATAAGTGGAGACAGGCAGCACCCTGTTTTGATCGTGATCTATGGCTGAGAGGATTTTCTGCACTCCAAGGCTTACGGCGTAATACGTTGAGCCCTTGTATTTTATTACCTTAGCGGCAACCGATTTCACGTTCTCGCATATACCCATTATCTGACGTTCATCATATCCAGGAAGCTTAGTGAGCGGCGTGCACCCGGCGAAGGCCTGGCTTAAAAGCGGGAACCCGGAGTCCCCGTGCTCCCCTAATATGTATGCATGGATGTTGGCGGGATCAATCTGGAAATAATCACCCAGCATGCTCCGAAATCTTGCGCTGTCTAAGACGTTGCCTGAGCCGAATACCCTATGGGCGGGGAACCCCGATATCTTGTATGCTGCATACGTTAATATGTCGACCGGGTTGGATACCACAAGAATTATGCAGTCGGGGTTGACTTCAACAAGTTTCGGGATGATTTGCTTAAACAAGTTGATGTTGTTTTTAGCTAAATCCAACCGGCTTTGGCCGGGTCTACGCGGTAACCCCGCCGTCAAAACCACCGCGTCCATGCCCTCAAGAGACTCATAGTCCCCTGCCCTCAAATCTAGGTAGGGGATGAACGGCAATCCATGTCTTATGTCCAATACTTCGCCTTTGGCTTTGTCTATGTTTTTATCGACTAAAACAATCTCAGACACCGCCTCCCCGATTGCAAGCGTGTAGGCGATGGTTGACCCTACGTTGCCTGCCCCGATTATCCCGATTTTCATTTAAAAGTTTTTTAACCCAAAAATACATAAAAATACTAGGGGATGGAGCTTTATTACCATAAACAAGAGAACTACTGGGTCATCAAGGAAGGGGAGGCTGCTCTTAAGCTCACCGACCAACAGTTTATTGACATGAAGAAAGACGGGCGAAGCCCACTGCTTCTGAAACTCTACATGGAAGCGAAAAAACAAAGGCAATCCGCCTAGCTTATATTTGACGACGCCCCGAATATATCACATGACCTGGTTTTCCCGCAGGAAAAAAGCGCCCCTAAGACAAGAGGATCCCTTAATCGACCCTAAGCAATTTCTAATCCCTGAAGTGCTTACTTCGCCTGGTTTGACTGCCTCCCAGGCTTTTGATGATGCGCCCAAGATAACAAAAAGATTTAGGGACTCCCTGCGTGCCTATGAAAAAGAACTTCAGTTAATGGCTTTTTCGAAACGAAAGAATGGACGGCCATTATTTGACGGGCTTGGTTTATATCCTGAAATCGGGGCCGACCTAATACCCTGTGCATACACAAGGGCGTGTGGTAGGCTGGTTGGCATGGGACTGCATGAATCAGAAATGTTATGTGCAAGCGCCCTGCTTCATGCCCTCTCACTTGACCCGCAGAAGGTTGTGGGGGAATACGTGGACAGCGGACCCATTAAAAGAATCTCTGATGCGGGAAAGAAAGACCAGGCAATGTCTTTATCCAGGGAGATGAGACAGAGATTATCTCAAAATAAAAGGGGAATAGGCAAAGAAATTGGGACAAGAGACTGGATGCACTGGGGACGCTACATCAACTGGAAACACTTCACCTTCCTACCCTCCGCCTCATCAGACACTATAATACTCCAAGATTATTTAGGGGGGCGTAAATTTGATTACGTCATGCTTTCAGGTACCTGGGACTACCGGTTTCAAAAACAAGAAGGGGAAAACCAATACCGAAAATATGTTGAACAACTTGATGAACACTTCATGGCCTCCGACGCCCTAGTCTTTGTGGGAGCCCATGAAAAATCAATTGAACCAGTATTAATCCAGAGAGGCTATAAAGAAATCACCCCCTACGAAACACCCGAATATCCTAAACCCCCTATTGACACCATATCAGTGACGTCCAGATATGAAAACAAGGACGTTTTGGGTGTGAGCATACGCCCAGGAAAATACAATCTAACCTTCGTGCCCGGAGGGCTATTTACTGTATATGAAAAACAAAAGAAATAAGGTTAAGACAAGTTAGTTTCTTTATTTATTCAAATACTTCCCAATCAAAGAGTGTATGAGTTGGAGGTTTTTCAGAAAAACAGTCCCAGTACAGGAGAAATACCCCTTAATCGATCCCCTGAAGTACCGGCAGACGGGGGACTTAGAGAGGGGGGCGGGGCAAAGCAAAAGCCGGCTTATACACCCTGACCTTGCACCCTCAATATTCAGTTGCCTTGACTCCTATGAGCAAGAACTTAAAGACCTTTCTGCTTTGACTAAGAAATCAGGCAACCCCCTGTTCCAGGGCCTTGGTTTCTACCCGGAGATGGGTTCCGACCTGTTTCCCTTGACTGCCACAGGCAAATACGGGAGGCTAGTGGGTTCTTCAGTGCATGAGGGGGAACTGCTTTTAGGGGCTGCACTGCTTGAAGTCAGAGGGTTTAAGCCTAATCAGGTTTTAGGGGATTTCCTTGAATCAGGGGCAATCAGACGGGACGTTAAGCAGTCGGGGGAGGGCATAGTGGCGCCTGCAAGGGAAATCCTCTTTGACCGATTCCAAAGACAACATAGAAAAATCGGGCGCACCATAGGATCAAGGGATTGGATGAATTATGGCAGGTACCTTAACTTCACCCACTTCACGTTTCTGCCCACAGTAGCAGACGACAGTAAAACCCTAGATGATTATTTAGGGGCGGAACGATTTGACTACGTGATCCTTAAAGGCACCTATCCCTACCGCTTCGCATTCTTGGAGGAATCCCAAAAAAAGATGGAGAAATGGATTTCAACGCTTTCCAATCGATACCTTAAGGATGACGCAGCAGTATTAGTGTCTGAAGTGGATGAGCCGGTGGGGGAAGAACTTAGTGAACATGGATTCAGTATAACCAGGAAACCTCAAACAAAATACCCCCAAAGCCGCACTAGCGTCTCGGTTTCAGGGGAAAATTTAGGCCAACAAATAGGGGAAGCTAAAATACATCCAACAGAGGAAACACTGTCACTCATACCCTGGGGACATTTTACAGTATACGAAAAAAGGGGATAGAGGAGAGGGGAGGAAGTTATATTAAGGTTAAACTTGGTTTAGAATATGAATAAGCCGAATAGAAGCAGAAATAACGGGTTTTTTTTATGTTGATCGACCGTGTATTAATAAGATATGGGAAACGTAGAAAAACGCTTGGATAAACAGACTAACAACGCTGGCGGGGAGGTTTTACCCTCCGTCTGGACGCACATACTCCCAGTGGAAAAGAAGGCATACAAGAACGCTGTGGATTACGTCAGTGAGGGGTTGAGGAATCTTAAGGGTAAACGCAGGTACAGTATCTCAGGTGAACGGCGTTTTTCAGACCCCCACCATTCAACAGCCCACGCTATGCCACCAACATCCATGGAGAAAGGATATGATGAGAGGGTGAGGCAGCTAGACGTTACAATCCACCCTACACTGAATGTCACCAATTTTTTGGAACTGGAATTCTCTGCGCCTCTTGCCCAGATAATAAAGGGGGGAGCAGTCGTAGAACTTCATAGGGGTAATGTGGGGGAGACAATGAAGTCTCTGCGTGAGCGGGGATGCACAAGCTACCGTGATATTAAGACTCCGTGGGGGCCGCCAATGTTTCTTGCTCAAAAACCAGACAACACGGGTTACGTCCTTGCCATGGCTAATATGCATGGGAAAAACTACCGCCTACACTATCAGGCGCTTCTTAAATACCTTGGTGTGAAACCCTCAAACATCCATAACTACTCATATGACTACGACTATAAGGGGAAGATCATAGGAAACCTAGAGAAAATGCAGACCCCCGCCGACGAAGCGCTTATCGGCGGATTATGGCTTGGGAAACGCATCCAACATAGGCTGCAGACTCAAGATAAATACAGGCATCTAACACAGCATCTTAAGCAGTTCAGGCAGGAGGGGGAGGAAAACTTAACATTAAACAAAATCATGTTAAAGAGGTTGGGTGAGGAGGCAACGAGGGGGGATGCAGACCAGCACCCACAAGTAGTCCACAGTAGGCAGCATAAAAGAGTACTCTCAAAACTCAAACCATTACTAGATACTCCTCAAGCAGACAAGCTGTTTTCAACGTCTGTTGAACAATTATTTCATAACGGGCCGATGATCGGCTTGATGGATAGGATAGCCCAAGAGATAGAAAAACTAAAAAACAGCAACCCTAAAGTGAGGTTGCTGCCTGATAGGGAGATTAAACAAAAACCCTCAGATAAGAGCAAGCAATATGCCTTCCCCAAAGAAAAGAGATATTTGAAAACGGAATCTGAATACCCCCTAAGGATAGCCAGTATGAGGTACACGGACTCTGGAGGTGGTGAAAGAACCATTATTTTCACTGAAGTCCCCTACGGAGACATGTCCAGGGACGTTACTAAAGCAATATTATCCTCTGCCCCAGACATAGAAAAAATAGTTTTCATCGGCTCTGCAGGCTCCCTCAGGGGAATAGAAGAAAAAGAACCGGAAGAAGCTCAGCAGACCGCTTACCTTGAAAACACGAACATACCCCCACAGTTATGGGAAAAAGCATTTAAACAACCTGCAGGCCAGTCGGTTGACAGGATACATCTTTCAGACATATGCATACCCATGAATTTATACGACATTAGGGGAGAACTAGTAAACCCCACAACCGAAAACAGGTTGCTATGGTTTCTTGAGGAAGACATCCAAAACCAACTAACCCACGACGGAGCAAAACCCGCGGACATCCATAACCCAGGGGTCTTCGCCACAGAACATAGGGTTACGGAATCACCTCTTATGGAACACGACATTCAAGTAGATTCATGGAGGAGGGGGGGATACTGTGGAGTAGACTGTGAAAGCTCCTACGTAGTTGAAGTCCTAGAGGAGGAAGCATCAAAAATAGATGGTAAAAAACCTGAATTCGCCGCCATGATGTACATAGAAGACGTGGTCGGCGTGCCCGGATTCAGTCTGGGGGAAGTCGACAGACAAAAAATGCTCTCATCAACCCGAACCAAGATGATAGACATACTCTTAGGAGGACCCACAGGCTCACAGAAAGGAGCATACCTAGACATACAGAAAATAAGCCCCCATGAAAACAAAAAACAAACAGAATAAGAAGTTTTATCCACACACCACTAATTCCATACTGACATGAATAAACTGCTTTCATTAAAGGCTTTTACCAGCCCACTGATATTCATAACCTTGAGTATTGCGGTTTACCTTATTTATTTCCAAACAAAAAAAAATCAACAGATACATAAACTTATTAAAGCAACAATACTTTCTTTTTTAACCTCCAGCATATTATGCTCAGCACTCTCAGTCATATCAATACTAATC
>WJJK01000020.1 GCA_014729705.1 Candidatus Altarchaeales archaeon
AGGATACTGTCGAAAAAATGAATTATAATGTTTATGTTGATGAGGAGTATGTAGGGTATGGTGGTTGTAGTGGTGGTGGTTGTGGTGGGTGGGGGTGGGTTGCATCCAGCCCCCTCGGTGCATCCGTAGTCGCAGGTTTCTTGACTGACCCAGTTTCCGCTTCCCCCGCATTCCTTGCTCCAACTTCGCCCTTCACAATGCACGTATCCTGGGTTGTATAGGTCTCCGTCGTTAACACACCTGCTACCGTCACTGCAATAATACCCGCTCCCGTCGAAGCTGTCTGCCTCGCACACACCGTGTATGCAGGCGTAGTCGTCGTTGTCTATGGCTCGTCCACTACAGTATCCATAATGCATGATTTATCCCTCTTCTTCCATTCTTAATATAATACCCGAGTGATACATGAGCTTTTAATTTCTTCGTCTCTTATTTTGTCACATATCGAAGAATTTTTTGTTTTTCGTGCAATAGATCTATAACACCAATATCTCTTTGTTTTATTTTCTATGGAATCACATCCTTCTAGATATTCTTGATATATGGATATGTGTGAGTAGCATCTCTCTCTCTGAAATGTCTTTGATTTTTTGGCAGATTTCTATGTTGTCTGCTTTTTCGTATATATCGAAGTAGCAGTTCTTTTTAGTGGTTTCAGATGTGGTTATTCGTTCACATAAGGTAGTGTTTAGAGTGTCTTCTGCCCTGTTCCAGTAGCATTTGTCTCGTTCATACCCACTTAACATCGCACAGTTGGTGTAGGAGCCGATATGCTGCAGGAAGCCAGCATTCAGTATCAATAAAACCCCGAGCGATACCTCCAACAGCCATTTAATCTTCGGCCCATACTTAAAATTCTCAAACCATCCACCCTTAAAATGCAGAAACACAAGCAAACCCAAAAACAAAACAAAAAACCAACTCATATTATTCCCTCCAAAATTTTAATAGGATCCAATGTGGCTGAAAGGTCTTTACACCCGTTTTTATCGAAACAAACCACTTCAACCGTGAAATTAAACAAACCATTACGTCGAACAGTGAAAAACGAGGGGAGAGAGGCTACTACATCAAGCTTTCTGACAGGAACCCAGACTTCCATAACATCAACTGAACCGCTAGGCTCACTAACAGAAACATTAAGTTTACCGCTCTCCACACCAACAACTGTGAACTGGGCAACACCGTTTTCATCGGTTTCAATCACAGTCTTATTCCCACTCCCGTCGAAACTGTCTGCCTCGCACACACCGTTTATGCAGACATGGTCCGCCTCATTCAACATTAATCAACCACCTCCATTCTCGCCAGGAGATAACAAAGTTTCTTGTATTCCGAGTCAGGCAGCTCAGAGCAGTAGGTCTCGTTTCTCCTTTTCACGCCGAAATAGAAGGCGCACTTATTCCTGAAGCCTTTAACGCTTAAACCATTTTCTAAACCGAATTCATCCGCTAATTGATCTACACAGTCCTTGAGAGTATTAGCTGGGTTGCTTTCGGATGCATTGAGTTCTTTTTCAAGACATGCCGGAACGTTATATCTAGTATTGTTATCAGAGATGTTCGAACATACAGGTAAAACAGCATCTTTCCCCAAATACAGTGATAAACAGGATCTTATATCGCTTTTTTCATCTTGCTTAAAACAATAACCCGGATTCTGCCTCTCATTGGCGAAATAATTATAACATTCTTCTGGTATAGGCGAGTACGGATAATTTTTTTGCAGTATACCGCAAATAGAAGAATTACCAGTGAAATAAGCAACACAAGCCAAGTGGTATTCTCCCCGTGACTTGTAAATTCCTGTATCACATACAGTAATATCAAAGGACATGGTGTCATTTTCAACAGCATTAACACAATAATCACCCAGGATGAATGGTAGACCGGGGACACCTAAACATTTTTCTTTTTTCTCTTTGAATATTAACTCATTAAAACAGTAACTCCTCTTGGTTAGATTGGAAATAGAGTTACAGTCACTTGAATCAGCTGCCAGGTTATAGGTAACACCATCTAGACATCTGTTTTGTTGGATTGGATCGGATATTTTGTAACATGCATTGGAGTCATTTAACAATTTCGCATAAACAGATAATGAAATTTCCCTGTCCCTTTGGTCTGAAATAAAGAACAGTAAATCAGGATTCCTCGTTCTCTTTGCTACGCCACTGATACAATAACCAAAATCGTCTGTTTCAGGATTAAAATAAGTGCATAAATCCACGTCTCCAACATCAGCAATATCATAAACAAAAGAATCTTTTCCATGTATCCAAGAATCAATTACATTTGAAGACAGAGATTTGTATTTATCCAAAGTGATGGGATACACTCTAATAATTGAATAATTAAAGGACTTATCCACTCTTAACTGAGTAGTTGATGTTGTAGTTACCGCCTCAATGTTTCGAGGCTTTAAAATAGAAAATAAAGAAAACCCCGCTATCAAAACAAATAAAAAAACAAAAAACAAATTCCTGCTCATGAGGAACTACCTCCCATCAGCCGGTAATCGTATGCTTCTCCTCTGAGAGCAGCACGCGCGGCTTTTATGTTCCAAAGAAACAGAATCAACTGGATGCTGATGATTATTATTGCAGGTATTGTTGTTAGATAGTAATATTTAAATTCCAGTAGGCCTCCGAAATTTGTCAGGAAGAGAAAAAGTATCCCGGTGATATAGAAAAAAACATATCTTGAATAGAAATTCATTGCTTGTTGAGCATGTTTTCTGACGAATTCAGATTGTTCCTTATCTTTCCAAAGATAGATCGGATAGAGTGCTAAAACAAGCGGGGACAAAACAGGTGCGATTAAAAGTGATACGTGGGTTGAGGCGGCTAGTTTGTTTTCATTCTCTCGTATGTCTTCAGGTAATATTTTCACTGCTCTGCCTTTCCACATAACTAGTATTAAAAACACAGAGAATACAGAAAGGATTGAGAATACGAGTACTGAAATCAAAACCAAGCCGGAGAAGAGGAGTAACTTCTGAATCAACATGCTTCACCTCTCTTTCGTAGAATGTCACATATACAGATAGAGCTCCATTTTGAATTATTACATAAGGATACATTCAAGGTTTCTACTGCAATTTCATGATAACAATTTTTTCTTTCATTAATCCCTAAGATATAGCCACATATTTGATAGTCAGTAGTAAGTGACGCTACTATACTATAACATGAATCTCTACTCCATCCGTAATCTTCTGTCTCGTTATCTATCTCTGTGCATATCGAATAATCAAGTTTCTTTTCAGCTAGTCTTGTAAAACAAAAATTCCTGAATTTTCCGTCAGTTATTTCTCTGCAGGTTCGCACAGTATCAGTGGCTTGGATAATGTCATTGTAACAACCCACCCGGTTACGCAAACCCTCACACAAACTAGCATTAAAACTACGGTAAGCCAAACGCTCCAGACAAACTTTACGCAACGAACCGCTTAAACCACTACAAGACTCAAGACTAACCTCCAAACAACCAGAGAACAAAATCAGTAAAAGTATTACAGTAACCCTATTCATTTTTTTCCATCCCCCAACAATATCGGGTCAAGAATAGTTTGAATGTCTTCGCAGCCCTGTTTGTTGAAGCAGACGACCTGCATGGTGAAATCAAATAAATTGTTTTTTGCTATCTCTAAAAATTGAGGCAGGTTATGTATTATCTGAACACCCTGCATAACAACAGGGAATTGCTGTCTAGAATAAGAACCGCCAGCTTCAATAGCAGTAACATTTAAAACTCCGTTTTCTATTCCCTCCAAAATCAATTTTGCCTGTCCATTTTCATCTGTAAAAAAAAGAGTTTGATTACAGGGTATTTCAACTAAATCTGGATTAGATAGAAAAAATTCTACAACTGTTTTTTCAATCGGTACTCCGAAATCATCTTTAACTGTTGCAGTAATAACCATAGAATAGTTTTGGTTGATAGAATAGTCAGTAGATATTGAAGCATTTGACTTCCCAATCACGGCAATTTCTACAGGAATAATTAATTCCCCGGCATTATCTGAGACCACGGATATGTTGCCAACATAACTGCCAAATACTGCATCAGAGGGAATAAAAACAGAATATTCCACTAACTCTTTAGACATAGCAGGGATACTGTCAAACGTATATGTTGTATCGCCAATTACATTGAGTGTTTTTCCGCTTTTGTTATTCTTTAAATTTGAAATACTAACTGAAACATTAGTAAGTGACTTCTGTAAACCCCCTTCTGCAAGAATAATGCCTAGGCTGACATTTGTCTTCGTAACAGCAAACCGGTTTACAACAGGAGGTGAAACAGAGATAACTGGAGGGCGTGAAGGAATTTCCAGAGCATATAACTGTATCCGCCTTGATTCATTTATTGTCGGATTATTCAATTTAACCCTAAGAGAATACGATTTACCGTCCGAATTTCTGATTTCAACGATTTCCGGATTTGTTTCTTTACCACTATATTCCCCGGTAAATTCAGATTCTAGGGCATCTGTTTCAACAGAATAACCAAGATGATTCCCTTCCCCATCATACGTATGCAAATCAATATCCGATTCTTGTGGATGAAATAAATGGAACTCCACAGATTTTGCATCAACAGAAACTGAATAATTAATTTCCAGGATGGGCGAGTCACCCTGAATTGTTGTATTTAAGATTAAGTTTATCTCAGGAGTTAATTGCATGAACTCTTCCAGAGAAATACCATTACCTTGTGAACCCTCAGTTTGAACACCCAAAACTTGATGAGATGATGATTCAGGTAAAGAAAGAACATCATAACTAATCGGAACTTCAAGTGGAAGAGGATAATAGTATTGTGGTTCACTATAAACTAAAAAAGGTCCGCTGTAAGCATTTATTTTTACTGTATGAGGATGAAGTGCATTAACTGGATCAACATAAAAACCAGTATACATAAACTCATATGTTTCTGATTTCCCTGGATTTTGATCACCTATACCATAATCATACCAATAACTCGTAGGTAAGACTAGCTTTTTAATTTCCTTGAAAAAATCAGGTATTTTATTACCCGATACAGATGAAAGGAATTCTGTATCCAATAAATGATAATCCCAGTAACCTGAAGCCGTAACCCTTATTTTTGATTCTACATTACCCGTATTAGTTACATTTATATTAGCGCTCCGTGATATCACAGTCGGCATAGGATTAACACTAGGCACAAGTGCATCTGCATCGAAAAACTCAAATTTCTTCAGATAAATAAAATTATGGTCACTAATAGTAGTATCATAATTCATGTCAACATATACATCCAAGTCAAAATTGTTGTTTTTGTTAAGATAATAAGGATCTGCCGACTCGTCTTTCAAAAACATTGTTGTGTCACTGTAGATATAAGGAGTTTGCTGGATTTCTCTAACCCAATCTTGACCGGAAAATGTGAAAAGTATGGCCAAAGGAATATTCGTGCCTACATCATCACCTATGGATACCGCATGCTTTGATACACTTGTGACATGAGTGGCTAATAGTAAAGGCGGAACAGCAACAGAGGTAGCACCACCCGTTTCAGGAGCTAAACCTATACAAGATAGAAATAATCCTGTTTCAGTTACCTGAAGCTTAAACAATTCCCAATGAAGCGTATCAAGAAAATTATGTAAAGCAGCGAAAACCATATATCCATTATATGAATGCGATAAATGATACTCATACGGGATATAGGATGCATCTCTAGTGATATACGTCCCCAAACCAGTTACAGGGGAAAAAGGAGAAACAATGTAATCACTTTCAGAACCCATCAACATATTAACCTGTCGCTCCTGATCAGCCAAAACCCGCCTCGCAGCAGAAACATCAAAATCAGAATCTAAATAATACTGAGAAGAAGAATTACGGAAATCAGTATGATATAGGTTTAATTTTTCTATCGACGAATTAAAAATATTAAGCTTTTTTAATTCTATTTCCTTTTTTGGTGTATGGATATCTATTGCTTTTACAATCGCGTCCCTCAAGACGTATTCTGGTAGTTCCTCGCATATTTTGTTAATGAACGTGGTTTGTATCGAATTGGTTAGAATTTGTGTGGTTTTGCTAAGTGCTGGTTTTCCTAAAACCTTGTATTGTACTCCTTCAACAGCTAGTACTGTTGCATCAAGAAGAGTGTCAACAACAAAAAAAGCTTCGCTTTCACCTTCTAAATCTTCTGTGACTCTTCCAGTAATATTGGCATAAATCTTGGTTTCATGGTTCATTAAATTGTTTAGAGAATATCTTAGATCGCTCATTTTTGAATTGAATATGGCTAGTGTTTGAGCCTCAGACGTCAGTTGAAAATTTTTAACAAATTCTTTGTTCAAACCAGTTATGGTGAAAGCATCTGTCTGTTCATTTACAAAACCTGTAGCGGAAACTAATAATATATATTCCCCAGAAGGAATATCTCCGAAATAAAAAAGACCATGTTGATCGGTTTCATCGGATGAAATTGGCGAGACTCCTGGATTATTGTAGAATTCAGTGGAGTTGTAAAGATAAACCAATGCACCAGAGATAACAGTTTGTCCACTTTCTACTAAACCATATATGTTGCTTGTCCCCGGTACTTTGGAGAAGGTTTGGGTGGTTTTCCCTGTTTTTCCGTTTCCCTGGATTGTTATCTCCACGTTGTAGGAGCCATAGTATATGTCAATGGGTGTGAGGTCTTGAGTGTCTTCCCAGACTCCGCCGATGTAGGTTAGGTCTCCAGTGGCTAGGGTGGTTGTTTCATTTTCTACCCTGTAGGTTCCTGTGCTTGAGGTTATGTATTCGCCGGTTGTGGGGTCAAAAGCCTGGGCCTGGACGGTTAGTTCCTCGGTGGTTTGACTGAATTTCAGTGCAGGAGTTAATCTTAACTCGCCGATGGAGCATACACTGTCTGGGTTACAATAGAGGTTGCCGAGACAATCATCATTAACCACGCAAGACTTCCCTAGGCTACAACCCGGGCAGTTTCTTCCGCAGTCTGTGTCGGTTTCGTATAATGCATTATACACTCCGTTGTCGCAGGTGTAGGGTATTGTGGTTGTAGTGGTTGTTGTGGAGGTGGTGGTTGTTGGGGGTGGGTTGCATCCGGTTCCTTCCGTGCACCCGTAGTCGCAGGTCTCTTGGCTAACCCAGTCTCCACCTGACCCACATTCCTTGCTCCAACCGCTGCCTTCACAGTGGACGTATCCGGGATTAAATAAGTCTCCGTCGTTAACGCATTTGGTGCCGTCACTGCAGTAATAT
>WJJK01000021.1 GCA_014729705.1 Candidatus Altarchaeales archaeon
CTTTTTAGCGGCCTTTTTTTTGGTTGCTTTTTTCTTCACAGTCTTTTTCTTGGTTTTCTTCTTCGCTGATTTCTTTTTAGCGGCCTTTTTTTTGGTTGCCTTCTTTTTTGTGGGTTTCTTTTTTGTTGCCAATTAAATCACCTCATATCCTGTTGAAAGAATATTTTCTTGCCCTCGTATTTAAATGCCTATGTTTTTTAACAAACACTGTTTACTCCAAAAAATTTTATGACTAATAAAATGAATGATTCAACTAAGATCGCGGTGACTGTTTCGGTGATTTTATTGTTCGTAATAATTTTCGCGGCAACAGTTTTGGTGATTGGTTCAGGGATTGATTTCTCAGATGTTCAAACCATGACTGGAAACAAAATAGCGATAGTTCCCGTGAAGGGTATGATTACTTTCGGCGGATGCGGTGGAAGTCTTTTAACCGGATCTCTTGCTTGCGCTTCGGTTGAGCAAGTCAAGTCCCTGATAGAGCAGGCCGATAATGACCCCTCGGTTTCAGCGATTTTTTTGGATGTGAACAGCGGCGGCGGCAGCGTGGTCGCAAGCCGAGAGCTGATGCGCGCAGTCAAACGCGCTGAGAAACCCACCATAACTTGGATCGGCGAAGTAGGGGCGTCCGGAGCCTACTATGTGGCTTCGGCCTCCGACTACGTTATGGCGGACGCAGACAGCGTGACAGGCAGTATCGGCGTCATAACCACTATGTATCATTACTATGAGTTGATGGATGAGTTGGGGGTTAACGTGACGGTAGTTAAGGCAGGCAACACCAAGGATATTGGAAGCCCCTACCGGCCCATGTCCGAGCAGGAGCGACAGGAGTTTGAAGACATGGTTGACGGGATATACGTTGACTTCGTTTCAGATGTGGCGGAGAATAGGAACATGAGTTATGCTTATGCGTTGAATCTGAGTGGGGGTAAAATTTATTTGGGCAAGGAGGCGGTTGAGCTTGGTTTGATTGATGAGGTTTCAGGGCGTCATGAAGCTATCCTGCGGGCGGGGGAAATCGCCGGCATAAAAGGTGAGCCCCGGTTGCTTGAGCGTGAGAGGAAGAAAACGGTTTGGGATATTTTATTCAATTAACTGGTTTTTTTTGATTTTTAAGTGGATACTGCTATTTAAATAGACACAAAAAAATGGGCAGAATAAAGCAAACCTACCTTAAGCGTGTCGCAGGGAAACTATTGAAGCAATACCCCGGGGAATTCAGCCTGGCTTTCCAACACAACAAGGAGCGGGTTCAAAAGTATACTGATGTGTCAAGCAAAAGCATGCGCAATAAAATAGCTGGATCCATCACACGCATGGTTAAATACGGACAGAATCAGCCCTAGGTTTTATAGCATAATTCCTCAAGAGCACATCCTACGCATTTTTTGTGGCTTCCATGCGGGCATACTCCCGGATCATACCCCTCACTTATTTTTATGCATTTGTCTCTTACATCAAGCACTTGTCTTCTCAGTTTTTCGGTGTTCATGACAGGTTTTTTTACATACTCCCTCGTGTATTCGACAAATCCGAAGGGTATTTCTTGACTGAATTTTTCTTCAAGCAACAGGCTGTAGGCTGAAACCTGTATCCTATCCCCCGGCCAAACGCTTTTCGCAGGTTTACCTGTTTTAATTTCAACGGGATAGATGTGTTCTTCTCTCATTACTTTATCGATTCTGCCTTTCAGTCCAAGTTCAGTTGACTTAACGTTGTACTCCACCTGCCAGGGGGTTAGTTTTGTGAGGGCTTCCTCGAATCCGAGTTGACTTATCATGGAATCCAGTTTACGCTCCATTAATCTAATCTCGGCTTCCACCTCCTTTTTTATTTTGGGCAGGAAACGCTGGAAACCTTCAGGCAGGGTTTGTCTGTAAATGTAGGGGGCGTCTTGGATCACGTTTTCAAGCTCAAGCTCAAAGGCTTCCCTGATTTCTTTTTCCCTGAGGTTTTCAAGGATCTTTGTCTGACGTAGACTGAATTCTTTTCTTATGGCGTGTCCAAGCAGACCCCGTGTTTTATCGTCTGTAATCGGGTCCGCTATCTTTAGCCAGCCTGTTAGGTAAAGGCTTCTTGGGCAGTATACGTATTTACTTAATTGGCTTGCTGAAATCATTTTATTGACACATCCTGTGCTGAAGTGGGTACCACTTCTAATTCCCCTTGGTAGACTTCAACCGTCCCTATCACCTCAACCAACTGGTTTTCCTTCAGTGTCCCCCCTATCTTCTGGGATAAGTGATATGGTAGGTAGACTTTAAGCTCGCTATTAGAAGTGCATAGGGTAACCACCATACTGCCGCCTGAAAAACGGTGTAAGTCGCATATCCTGCCTATGACTCTGACGTTCTGCTCAAGCATATCCTGCTTAACCCCCTCAATCGATGTGAGGGGCGGCCTGAAATAAGCTGAAACCAAAACCAAAATTATTATGCCGACAACGGTTGTGGCTGCCGCCGCAGCAAAAAACCAGTCATCCCCGTCCATACCTGAAAAACAAAAAGAAAATAATAAATAAAAACCCCTAAATCGGACCGACCTCGTCTTTTTCTATCTTTATCTTAAAGGGTTGGGAGAGGCTGCCTTCAAATGTTTTGTTTTTTGTTTTATTCAGCCAACCTATTGCGTGATAAAGATTCTTTTCAGCGTGAATCAATCGTATGTCATACATCTTTTCTTCGTTTGCCAATACCACGCCATTCTTGTTGACGGGAGTGTATTTGCCGAATAAATCATTTGAATAAAAACAGTATAGTCCACCCAATAGTCCGTTTTTTTCGGCATAATCTGGTTTAAGGTTTTCTTTTTGTGTTGAGAAAAAAAGATAATATACTCCGTCTTTCACGATCATTTGTGTGGTCTCAATTTCGTCAAACACTTTTGGCGAGAATATGGGCGGTAGAATCTTCCAATCTAAAAGATTTTTTGAGGAGCATATTGCGACACAACCATTGTATTGCCTGCCCGCGTTTTTTTCTCTTGCCGAAACTAGCATATAGTAGTTATCACTTTTTTCGTCCCAGAAGACGAATGGGTCTCTCCACGCCCCCACTTTACCTAACCTGTTTTTCCTGTTGTCAATGTAATAGTATTTTTTGGCTTCAAGCAGCGGGTTTCCTTCATACTTCTCCCAGGAAATTAAGTCTTTGGAGTTTGCTAAACCGATTTTTTGTATCCAAAAAGCCTTTCTACATCGGCCTGTATAAAACATAAAATAGGTTTTCCCTTTTTTTATGACGGATCCTGTCCAAAGAGCAAGGTCGTCCCACGAACCTGGTTTCCCGACTTCAAGGGCGTAGGGTAATTCCCTCCACTCCACGAGATTTTTTGAGGCCGCATGACCTATGCTCACGTTACTGTTGTGCCGGTCCTGGGGGTTTTCAGTTGCTTTGGTTTGAAGGTAAAAAACATGGTAATCCCCTCCCTTTTTAATGAACCAGCTGTCCCAGAGAATCTTGCCCTCAGGCTTGTAACCTGAATCCATGAAAAAAATATGGGAAAACAGCTTAAGTAAAAGGGTAAAATGAAGTTAGCGGGGGGTGGATTTGAACCACCGGCCTTCGGGTTACACTTCAAAACCGAAGTTTTGGTTTAATTAGTCTTCGGCTTGATTATGAGCCCGACGAGCACTCCTGGCTGCTCAACCCCGCTAAAAGTAAGTGGACTGCGGTGTCTATTTAATACGGTTTCGTTACTTAAAAAACTCTCAGCACCCTTTTTAAGGGAATCTATCCTATATATGTGCTCCTAAATTATGCAGGTTAAGTTGTTATGGCTAAATTCAAGGAAGCAGAAGCGCGGATCTTTAAGGGAATCTGCATGGATTGTAACACCCGAAACCCTTTGGGTTCAACTAAATGCCGAAGCTGCGGCAAACCCGGAAGCGTCAGACGCAAAAGCAAAAAACGCAGCGTAGCAGGCGGATAAACTGGTTTATCCTTTTTCGGAGCATCTTCAGTAATTCTTGGAAGGGCGGTTTACTTAATCCTTTTTTTATATCCTTTTTTGCATGATTAGATGGACTACATAACCTAGGAATCCTAGGATAAATAACCCTCCAATAACCATAAACATTTGTTCTGGTAGGAATCTTCTGAGAATATTTAGGACTATCCAACCTCCTAACCCGACTCCTACAACATGCCAAGATATTTTCTTATCTGCCAAGATACCATGCTCTTAAAGTATTTTCTCCGCTTTTTATAAAAACACAAGGCTTGTCAAGTAACCTATTGTTAGCCCTATTGCTATTGGTGGTAGGGCTGGTAGTGTTACGTTTTCTTTGTTGGTGGTGTAGTAAAATAGTGTGGCAAGCCCGATACTACCTGTCACGGCTGTCAGGATCCCTGATTGGATGGAGGTCCTTGCAACCGCCGCCGTGAATACTATGGGTATTGCGAGGTCTCCTGTGCCTAATCCCATCCTCCGCTCCCCCACTGGTATGCTGAATAGTAGGGGTAGTTGTTTGCTTCCTTCCTTGGCAAGCGTCACCATGTGTTTGGTGCCGAAAACAGCTATGAAGTCGTAGACCGATAAAAGCGCAAGCAGTATGAATGCTGGAATCAAGTCTAGTTGGGCTCCCAGGAAGCCTCCCAACCCCGATATCGCAAGAAGCAGGGTGTTGTTTGCCACAACCATTTTTCTGTGGTAGAGGATGAATATGGCTGTCGCGATGGCTGAAGCCGCTAC
>WJJK01000208.1 GCA_014729705.1 Candidatus Altarchaeales archaeon
CGAGACGCAATCCCATTGATCCTGCGTCATCAAGCCCCTATCCACTATTTCCCTAGGAGTTATCTTCTCATCATGCTCCTCGGATTTGGTTGTGGGGGTTAGGATGGGTTCCTCGAATTTCTGGTTTTTCATAAGGCCCTCTGGCAGTACGTTGCCGCAGAATTCCCGCTCCCCCCGGCTGTAGGCGGTCCAAGCGCTGGTTGAGGTGACTCCGGTGATGTAGCCGCGCACCACGAATTCAACGGGAAACACCCTGAGTTTCTTGCACACCACGACGTTGGGGTCCGGGACTTCTAACACGTGGTTTTCAACAATGTCTTTCGTGTTGTCAAACCAGAAGGCTGAGGTTTCAGTCAGAACCTGCCCCTTAAAGGGGATTCGAGCAAGAACCCGGTCAAAAGCGCTTTGTCTGTCTGTGGCTATCAAATAAATGTTGTCGTCGGATACATAAACGTCTCTTACTTTACCCTCGTATTTCCTGCCTAAACCGGGGAAATTGGTTTCAGCCAGGGTGTGGTTTATCTGTTTTTTTATTTCGTCCTCAGATATCATGGTGGTTCACCAAGACAATAAAAATTATTTATTGAGTATATTATTTTCATGTTTTTATCAAATATAAGTAGGGTGAAATCCCAGTTAATAAATAAAACAAGAAGTCGTATCATTTGATAAATAATTGGTTTTCTGTGTTTTTCATTTGCTTTATAAACAATTATTTTACAAATATATCTGGTATGGAAAAAAGATTCCTAGACCTCGTAAGCCGGCTGCTTTTAAACAGCAAAAGCAGCGACAGGGATATAGCCAAAAAAATTAAGGCCTCCCAACCCACCGTCGGGAGAATGCGAAGAAAACTTGAGGACGAAAAAATAATCTCAGAATATACCGTCATCCCCGATTTATCTAAACTCGACATAGAGCTTATATCGCTTATCGCAGTCAAATGGAGCGACTACAAAAAAACAAGGGAACTAAAAAAATTCGAGAGTTTCATCCAAAAAAACGACTTAGTCTTTTTTTCAGCTCCTGGAGAAGGATTCCAAGATAAAACCAAACTCATAATATCTCTTCATAGAGACTATAAATCCTATGAACTATTTCTTAGGGGATTGAGGGCCAACTTCGCAGACGTGGTCGGCGAGATGGAGACGTTCCTAGTCTCAACCGACAACATAATAAAAAACTTCACATACCAGGGTCTTGCAAATACTTTGCGCAAACAAAAATAATCCAAACCAACCCTTCAGGGTTTAATCCAAATCTCAGCGCTATCCTCGTCATAAACCTTAACCAAGCCGACATCCATGCCGTCAAGCTTGGCTGAGATACTCCATGAAGGGGCGATTACAGGCGGATGCGGTTGACCGCCCTCCCTGACCTGCAGTTTAACGTGGGTTATGCATAGGGGCCCGTCATGCAGCACGTCAATGATCCGGAAGGAATAGTTATTCCAGGACCTGAAAACCTCATCATCGACTTCAAGCACTGTAGACCCGCTTGGAGGGTTTGCTTGGGTGGTGCAGGGGAAATCAAACCACAGGGTTGCGCTGCTGGCCTCTGCGGAAAGCAGCCCCACCTCAATCTCAGAGTCGGAAAAGACACATGGATCCTCCCATGTGACCTCGCATTTAGGCTTCCTCCTTAGGGGGGACTCCGCGTCAACGTAAACCTTCTTAACACAATCATTACTCCGGGATAAGGCCCTCAACTTAAACTTCCAACCCAAAATCTTCTGAGACCAGGCCCCATCCCTGATGAGGGTGACTACTTCGGAACCCGTGGGTGCGCTCCCCTGAGGATAACCACACGCCGAAGACTTGGCCAACGTCGAAGTTGTGGTAATGGATTTAACGGTAGTCTCAGTCACATGCACCACAGTGGTTGATGGACTAGTTGGGGGGGTTGATGTAGGAGACGCAGGGGATTTCTCATCCTCATCACAGATGCTGTTGCCGTCGCCGTCAAGACAACACTTGGAACCAACCTGGATGTAGGGGGCAACACAATGTGGTGTGTCGCTTGATTCACTCTCATATTCCTCGACTGAGGCGAAAACCCCCGCAAGAAAAAGAAACACAAGGCTTGCTATGACCAACAAAAAAACGATTACCCCAATAAATATGGGCTTATTCTTACTACCTCCCACCCTATCCTCTTTTTTTGGGGGCTCCCCCACCCCCTTGAGTTTCTCGCCGCAGGATTTACATACCTTCCACGAATCCTCAACCTCTCTGCCGCACCCGGCACACGTTAAGGCGCTGGGTTCAGATTGCGCAGAAAGCTTTCCACCGCATTTAGCGCAAACCTTCCACTCACGCTTAACCTGCTCTCCGCAGTTAGGGCAGAACTTCATTTTCAACAAATTATTTGTCTAAAAACACTTAAATTAATCCTGTTTTATACCGCATTCCGTGCAAAAACGTGCCTCCCTAGACAACTTAGTTCCGCACTCCGTGCAAAACTTATGTCCCCCCACCCCCCTCTCAGGGGGCTTCCTGGGTTCAACAGGTTTCGCCTTCTGCTTGTTTTTCGTTTCCCCGGATTTTCTCTTAAAAAAGAAAACCCCTAAAACTACAACCAGAAACAACATGAAACCAGCTATGCCGATTAAGGCGAAATCAAGGTCTCCCCCCTCCTTCACAGCTTCAGGGTACCGCCTATCCGGTGGAGGGTTCACTGTCACAGACCGCCTGAATTCATTGAACGTCTTTTTACCTGCCACGTAATCCACCGCCTGCGTAGTATCCACCACGGCTTCAGCAAGAGGCACTGAATCAAAATACTGTAATATCCTGATTTCACTGCTCTCAGGATGGTAGAGCGCGCATGTAGCCCAAATATAGTTCCAAACCAACAACACGTCGACATCGGATTTGATTTTAGGCTGGTGATAATGAACGACAACCGAATCCTCCGTAACATTCACGTATGAATCCGTGATGCCCGCCTCCGCCAGGCTAGCAGAAATATCCTCGGCAATACTTCGATGGTGGGCGTACTCCAATGTAGCCTGAGCCGAAGCCTGCTGAAGAACCAGAACCAAAAAAATCATTATAATCTTTTTCACTTGAAAATCCCCGCACTAACCTGCCTCTTAAGACACCTATCCACCGTCTGCTTCTGAATAGGATCCGTTGGATTCGCACCATACTTAATCAGGATGTCCCTACAGTACCCGTATTGAGCCGACCGGATGGCTTCTGCTACCACGACGTCTGTGGCGGTGTCAATTAAGGCTCCCTGGGGATACAACGCGCTTCTACCCCCGTCTTTACCCGATAATACGCTTGCAGTCTTAAGCAGGGCGTCGAAGTTTTTGATCATCTCGGCCTGCTGGGAATCAATCTTACCCTCTGCAAGAAGATTGTTGATGTCGTCCCTAAGCTCAAGATGGCTTTGCGGCTTGCCTATGTAGCTCCAATATTTAGATACAACGTCAAAGAATTTCCCCGGGATACTCTTTGAGTTAAAGGCGTTTCCCGCCTGACCCCAAAGATGCTGGAAGTGATTCCACAAAATCTTTTCGTCCAAATCAGGGAAACGCTCAATATAGCTTCTATTACCCCTTAACTCCTCTATCTTCTCAACGTCGTTTGGATCCTCACCCTCAACCATTGTGAAGGCCTCTCCGAATACCTTGTCCCAACAAAAACCGTTGTAGCAGATCCGGGTTGCAGGACAATGCCTGCCGCAGGCGCCACAGTTAAGCCGATCCCTTGCGGTGTCGGTTTCACAGCCGTTGTGATTATTTCTGTCGCAGTTAGCCAAACCCTGCTTACAGCTGCAGATGTCGCCTATCACAGGCATACTATTTATCTGTGAGGTCTCATCACAATCCCGCCGTCCCTCCTCAAGGTATACGAAGGTATCATCTATGGCGACACAGAAACCCCACGGATAGTTTTCAGTGAACCCGTCGGAACAACGGCATACGCAGTCGCGCTTTTTAGTGCTAGAGCCGGTTTCATAGGTGTAGGCTTCACCCAGATCATCACAGTGGGTTTCACAGCCCTCCGCTATGCAATGGGCGCGGGTGTCTATGCCATAGCGTGAATCCCTCATCTTGGACACAACCTGGTGGTAGCCGTTTTCACAGGAACACCAACAATAGTCAACCTCAGACTCCCCATCCCATACTGCGTGATCCCCCCACTGGTTTTTGCAGTGGGTATCACATATTTGTTTAGTCTTCTCCTGCTGGCTTGGAACCTCCACCTGAAGCTGGGGGGCTCCCGCCTCTGACACGGCCTCGTTGAACTCCTCCTTCACCTCATCCGGACACTTCTCGGTGGGTAGGATGCATGAAATCACTTTACTGCCTGGGCAGAAGCGACTGCATTTCTCACGGTCAAACCCCTCATAATCCACGGGCTCAGTGCACATCTTACTGTACATGTCCTCATCCGGGTCGTCTATGTTATCCATAGACGCGCATATGCAGGCGCTAGTATAACTCCAATGCGCATGGGGTATGTCGTTGCAATCCGACTGCACGCACCCTACGCCGCTCATACGACGCCAGCTGAAGCCAGGCGGACACTCAACAGCACAAACAATGGTTGAGAGTAACACAAGAACCAGGCAAAAAACAATTCCCTTAAACATTTTCAGGTAAAATGGAATTTAATTTAATCCGTAATTAATGGCTGCCGGATTTTATTGAAAAAAAAAGAAGACCATAAAAAACGCAATCAAGTAATATAATGACTAAATTCATTATATTACGTAATCTTTTCATTATATTATAAGGTGATGTATTTTTATCATCTTTGGAAGTGTTTGATTTATCGTTTTTTTGTGGGTTGATGTGTTTTTGTGGCCCATTGGGCTTGTGCTAGCAGCCGTAGGGCTGCTAGCTGTAGGTAGAAGCTGCATGTTTGCAGTCCGTTGATGAATCGGTTTTTTAGTTGGAGTATTTCGTGTAGTAGGTTGTTTAGTTGTTCCAGGATGTATCTTTTCCGCAGCAGTTTTTCCGGTTCTTGTTTTTTCTTTGCTTGTGTCTGTTGCTTTGTGTTTGGGCGTATCCTTTTCCTTTATCGGCTCGCTTGTTGAATGCACTCGCAGGAACGGCATTCATCGATAGTATGTGGTTTATGTTTTTCTCGCTGTCGTAGCCGGCGTCGGCTATGACCGCCTTGGCTTGCAGACCAATGGTTAGTTCGGTAGTAGTGGGCTGTCGTGTCTGTTGCCTGTCGTCAAGCGGACAAGCACAGGCAGTCCCGAGTCAGCGTCACAGGCCACGTGAGCCTTAAACCCTGTTACGAAGCCTTTATGCTTGCTGCAGCCTTTCTTGGCGTCCGGGTTTTTCTTCTCCATTAAAGCAGAGTGTCCACAACTATCTCTCCCGATTCCAGAAACCCGCGCCCACCTGATCCACGATTTTTGCAAGTTTCTTACAGCCAAAGCGTATCCTGAATCTACCATATGTTGTGGCAACCGGAGCCTGCGTTAAACGCAGGACGGGACACAACTGCTCATGATGCTTGATGTAGGCGGCCAAGTCCCTTTCGCTACGTAAAGGCTTCAAAAACATCACGACAAAACACGCTATCATCGAGACCGGATGATAACCCGGCCTACCCCTCCTAGATTCAGCCAGCTCAAAAACCAAAAGCTTATCAACCACTCCCTCCAATACTTGAATGAGGTCAGGGTCCATAAAACTAAATTGGGCCAACCACCCAATTTAGATGACCTCAATTATGCATCACCCTAACCAGGTTATATGATAACACCGTATTTATCCTAACGCTTTATCTTGATTTGTTTACTTCTTTTTGGATGTTTTCACGTATTTTTTCTAGTTGTTGTTTGGTTATTACTGGGTTTTCTTGTATGTCTTTGTATATGGCTAGTCCTAGTTCTATTGTTTTTTTCTATTGTTTCTTGTGTGGTCTGTCCGGTTTTTTCCGCGGTGTCTTGTATTTTTCGGTATAGTTTTTCGTTTATTTCTATTTCTGTCATTTTTTTGTTAGTGATTTTATGTCTTTTTGGTCTTGCAGCGATAAGTGTAGGAGGTTGTGGACTATTGTTTCTGTTTTTTGTGAGGATTTTGTTTTGGCTGTTGACATTGAGTTTGAGAATACGTAGTCTATGAAGTCGTGTATTGGCTGTTTTTTCCTTTGAAGGAGTGTTATAGGCGTTTCTATCCCTGTCTTTAGGTCGTGTTCTAGGTCGATTAAGTCTTTTTTCATCAGGTTTATTGTCCTGAATATTCGGCCGGCCTTTAGGACTTCCTCTATTTCTTTGGTCTGATACCCCCTCTCGTGTAGGGGTAGTTCAAGGAATATATCCATGTCTAGTCCTCTGCCTTTGAAATAGTCTGAGGCTATTTCATAGAATTTTTCCCCACTGGTTTGTTTCATTTGTTCTAGAAATATTTGTTCGGATATCGCCACGAAAATTATTTTATTGAAGTAGTTTGATATTCTTTTTTCCGCTTCTCCATTGATTTTGTATGAGTCCCTTAATGCCATGACTCTAAGCAGTTCAACCAGGTAAAGGCCTTTTTCCTTTTTGGATAGGTCTTCATCTAGGATGTCGTCCATCAAGTTGATGTTTGCGTCCAGTATCACTGATAGTTTAAGGGTTTTTTGTGGGTAGTTAGGTATGGCATCGCGTGCGTATTTGGTTCGCAGGTATTTTTTTTCGGAAATCCATTTTTGTGTGAGGTTTTTAGTGGATTCCTCCAGGGATTGTTTTACTATCTGGTTGTAGCTGATTTTTCCATATAACTGTTTTTCTAGTTTAGTGAGGAACTCTATGTTTTCCCGGATGGTGTCTTCATATAATCTTGCAAGCTTTTCAACCATTTTTTTCCCTATATCTTTAGTGCTCTTTCGATTACGTCGTCTACTATTTCTTCGTCTTCCCCCCTATAGAATGC
>WJJK01000209.1 GCA_014729705.1 Candidatus Altarchaeales archaeon
GGCTTAAGGCTGTCAACTTGGTGGCTGAGTTAAACCGGGCGTTGAGGAAGTACGCCAACACCAACCCAGCCAGAAGCGGTTTCACGGAGACTTTGGTTTCAGACCCGGTTCAACAGTTTCTTGACGCTGATTTGCAGGAAACCAAAGCATTCCTCGATGACTTTGAGAAATCAGTTGCCAGAGGCGAGACTAAACTGAAGAAACCCGGGAAAAAACTAGAAGCCATAGAAAAGTTGAAGCAGCTTTATTCCCCTGAGAAAAGACGCAAATACCTGGATCTCATGAAAAGGAGGGGGGAGCTTCAAAAGCGCTTCAAGGAATCCAATGCCCTGCGCAAGAAGCAAGGGCTGAAACAGGAAATTGAAGCAGAAAGCCAGAAGAAGAACAAGTTGGAGGCGCAAATCCAAAAAAGCGGGAGAAAGAAAAATGAATCAAACAAGATGAAGGAGGAAAGCCTTAGGGGACTCAACAGGAAACTCGCTGAATTCCGCAAAAAACTGGTTATGGAATAAAGCTAAACTTTATCGCATCTCCCATGCGATTCTTGCGGGGGTTGGATCTGTCTTCTTTGAAGGCGATAGCACCCATGCCTAGAGGATAGACGCCCTTGAGAGTCGAGTATTTACTATAAAATGGTCTTTCCTGTTGCCCGCCGGTTTTCCTGAAAATCGGCTGGCATTTAGTCCCGCTTTGGCGGGAGTAATTCTGGCTTGTGTTATAATCATGGGCGCTCATAAATGCGCTTGCATATCCCCGTGTTTGGGAGTAGCCTATACCGTCTTCAGCAAAGGAGACTATGCCTTCCAGATGGGCGGCTAGATTCATGCGGGAGATAACTCCAAGCTGTTGCAAGCTAAAACCGGTTTGTCTGCGTCGTTGAATCCCTCGAAACCCAACACAACACCCGCCCGCCGGGGTTTAGCTCCGCCAATCTGCTGGTCTAAGTCAAAAGTATAATAGAAGATGGAGTTCACCTTCAAACCTATTGGCGTCATAAAAACAGGTTACAGTGAGAAGGAGGGTACGCCCATCCAGGGGGCATTCCACCCCGAAAACAAAGCCTCAATTGAATTACACAGGGAATACGTAAAGGGATTAACGGATCTTGAGGGGTTCAGCCATATCATCCTCTTATACGTATTCCACAAAGCGGGAGAGTGTAGGTCACTTCAGAAACCGTTTTTGGATGACGTTGCGAGGGGAGTATTCGCAATCAGAAGCCCTAAACGCCCCAACCCCCTGGGGCTTACAACAGTGAAACTTGAGCAGATAGTTGGAGGCACCCTACACGTATCGGGAGTGGATGTTTTAGATGGAACCCCCCTTCTAGACATTAAACCCTATATACCTGATTTCGACGTGAAAAAAGACGTGAAAGTAGGTTGGATGCTAAACAAAAACCGGGGGGAGGGGCTCTCAGACGATAGATTCAGCTGAAAAAAGCGTTGGTTTTTAAACCCGTACTCCACTATATGTAGAGACCAGAGTAGAAATCAGATAAAAAATAAATTAGTTTCAAGGTAAACTTTTCCACTAAAACAAATTAAACCTGTTTTGTGTATTTCTGACTTCTACATCCCAAAAAAAATTTTGAGGACATTTAGAATGAGTATTAACGAATTTACTGATTTAGATATCAGTGGAAACATTGTGAAGGATTTGAACTACCATGGGTTGACTAAACCCATGCCAGTGCAGAGTAAAACCATACCGCAACTGATTGAAGGCAGCGACTTGATTGTTGAATCAAAGACGGGGACAGGCAAGACGCTCGCATTCTCCATCCCCATCGTTGAGGCGCTTGACGAAGGCGATGCCGGCGTTCAAGCGTTAGTCATAACGCCTACAAGGGAGCTTGCAGAGCAGGTTTGCGGGGAAATCAAAAAGATAGGGCACACTAAAAGGATATCAGCCCAAGCATTCTACGGCGGCAAAAACATCCAAACCCAAGCCAAGAAACTGGAAAACGGCGTGGACGTTGTCGTGGGAACGCCGGGCAGACTCCTTGACCTTATTAGAAGGCGAATCCTCTCGCTGGAGCAGGTGAAGATACTGGTGCTGGATGAGGCGACCGCATGCTTGACATGGGATTCATCGTGGACATCAAAAAAATAATATCCCACACCCCCAAGTCAAGGCAGACCATGCTATTCTCCGCTACCATGCCCCAGGAGATTCGAAACCTGGCGCAGTCGGTTATGCGAAACCCGGAGACGGTGTCGCTGAGCTCAGATGACATGACGGTGGAGGAAATCAACCAAAACTACTATGAAGTAAGCCACAACGACAAATTCGACTGCTTCGTTGAGGTAACCAGGCAGGAGAACCCCGAAAGCGCGATAGTATTCTGCAACACCAAAAGGTGGGCAGACACGTTAACACGCCTTATGAGGCGCAATAAACTTAATGCAAGAAGCCTTCACGGAGACATGCCGCAGACTAAGCGCGACAAAATCATGAAGGACTTCAGATCAGGTAAAGTCAAATACCTTGTTGCAACAGATGTTGCCGCAAGAGGACTTGACATACGCTGCGTCTCACACGTATTCAACTACGACGTACCCCAAGAACCCAAAAACTATGTCCACAGGATAGGGCGAACGGGGAGAGCAGGGGAAACCGGCAAAGCCATAACCTTCATATCCCCCAGGGAGATAAGAAGCCTATGGGACATTGAGCATCAATGCAGGACCAGCATACCCCAGGCACCGCTTCCAGCCAACCTCTAGATCCCGTAAGATGAGTGCATGGGGCGGCTTTTTATGCGTATCCCTGCAAGGATTTTACGCTAGATGATAGATTTACACGTACACACCGGCTTTTGCCCCCACGGTAGGGGGACGTTTAAGGAGTACTTGGAGGCTGCATCCGAAAAAAACCTATCCTACCTGGGGTTCGCAGAGCACCTGCCGCTACCACCCGGTTACACAGACCCTGTGGGAGACAGCGCGTTAACACGGGAAACATTTAAGCAATACGTTTCGCAGGTCACAGAAATCAAGGATGCAGATGAACATATTCTTTTGGGGGGGGAACTGGATTTCCTGCCTGGCCACAAGAAGTGGGCGAAAAAATTAAGCCAATACCCGGACTTAGACTACGTCATAGGGTCCCTGCACTTCCTAGGCGGCTGGTGTTTCGACTATTCGGAAGAGGCCTTCAGAGAGGGCCTGCAAAACAGATACGCAGGCGATGCGGAAGGATTCATAAAAGAATACTGCAAAAATATGGGGCTCCTCCTCAGCATATGCGATGTTGATGTGGTGGGGCACCTTGATTTATACAAGAAATTCAATGAAGGGGAAAAATA
>WJJK01000210.1 GCA_014729705.1 Candidatus Altarchaeales archaeon
ATAATCTCTTCTCTGAGATCACCAGACACTGAGATCTCATCTTCGGATCCTTTAAACCACCGGTCAATCTTTTCCAGCGGGTCATGGTCGAGAGCCTCTTCAAGGGTTTCTTTTTTCACATCAAAAAACCACCCGGCATCCCCCCAGTAATCCCCTTCATAGACCTCGCCAGGGTCATAATATCCACCCTCTTTGTCGACCAAGTAACCCTGCCATTTACTGGCCCAAGGGAAAAGTTCTGGGTATCTTTTAGTAAGGGCTAGATGGTTTCTGGTCAGGATTGCTTTCACGGTAGGCAACCCAAGGAAGGTCAAAAGGGCCTCAGCCTCAAGAGGCTCCAAAGGACGACCATTAAAAGACCTTTTCCATATCTCCGGCCAGTCTTTCACTGTGAATCGGGCTGAATTGAAAATATCGGCAGCTTTTTTCAGGGAAGCCCTGCGCCTGAACCACTGATTATTGGATACAATAAGACCCAAGGCGGAGAAAGGATCCGAACTCTCACCTGAATTTGGTGAGAGAAGGTTTTTCAAAAATTTGAATGCTACCCGACTAGCAGAAGCAGTTTTTATGGTATCTTTTGACATTTACAGCCTCCCTTTTCTTTCCTCTTAAGGGAACCTATAGGAGGCTTATTCTCGAAAGCGGCCGACGGGACTCGAACCCGCAATGCCGAAGCGCCAGGATGGAAGCCTGGTGGAGTACCAATTCTCCAACGGCCGCAGAAGCGGGCACCCGGGTTCGAACCGGGGACTCAAGCTCGGCAAGCTTGTGTTTTGCCGACTAAACTATGCCCGCACTCTTTCACTCTTCTCCGAACTCTCACCTCCTCCTGTGCTTCTTCGTATGCAACTTCCCCGTGAGTGTAGCCCGAGTAGTGGTTTCTCTCCTCTCGAGTCAGTTCTCGGTAGGCCCAGGCTTTCAGCTTTTCGATTAATTGATCGTAGTTGGTCATTTGAAGCCTTTCGGTTTATACCCCCGGTTGGATTCGAACCAACGACCAAGAGTTCATCGGACTCCTGCTCTCTCCGGGCTGAGCTACGGGGGTGTAGTTATTCGTTGGGGTGATCTCTCAATCTTTTCCTTATGGCATTATCTGAAACTCCAAGCTCTCTTGCCACGGCGGAAAAAGAACTCTCTGCAGTCCTCACCCTCAATTCTTCTGAGGAAGGCCAGTCGATTTTTTGTCGACTCCTGTTCCCACAAGGAGGGCACAAATTACCTTTTTTTGAGACTTCTGTCTCGCATTTTGGACACTGGTAAAGCTCTTTTGGCGTCTGATTTCTTTTCTTATTTCTCCCTCTATAGGAATCTGTCTGGGAATGGCAATTGGGACATAGGAACCGTAAGTTTGGGACTCGATGGTCCCAACAATCCCCATTGATGTGATCAACCTGTAAAGTCAGGGATTCACCCCTCCATTTCGAGAGGCCACAGACGCCACATTCATAAGGGATAATTTGATCCTTTATCAGTCTTCTTCTCAATCCGCTGTGGGAAAAAAGAGAGTCCTTGCAAAAAACTTCCTCATCCGGAACCTTTATTTTGGTAAACCCGTGCTTTTGACCTTTCATATGAGAAAGGTCAATGCCGTGAATCTGAAGATACTTTTTCAATGTTCGGTAATTCCCAGGCCGCACTTTTAAATCCAGGGCCCTCAAAATCTGGGAAAAAGTAGTAGACCGGGACACGATTTCTTCAAGCTTTTCTTTATCCTTCCACCTCTCTGGAATTTCCCCTTTCAGAT
The DNA here is from genome assembly GCA_014729705.1 of Candidatus Altarchaeales archaeon. Classification (GTDB taxonomy): domain Archaea; phylum Altiarchaeota; class Altiarchaeia; order IMC4; family SCGC-AAA252-I15; genus WJJK01. Next base: position 1,748 of record WJJK01000210.1, read on the forward strand.
GTATTCTTATCGTGTTCCTCGAATTAAAAGGGGAGCATTCTAAACAATATTTTCTGCTTTTAAGGTTTCTTTCTTTCCCCTCAATCACCACACGAAAAGGAAATTCTTTACCACAATTCGAACAAACCTTTGGCATTGCTACCTCCACCTGAAAACCCCACTAGAGGGCGGTTAGTTGGTGTCGGTAATATAGTAAGTTCGAGTAGCTAAGTCAAACACCAAGATCGGGGTGGCCGGAGTCGAACCGGCTTGATCTGGTTCCCAAGACCAGTGAGTCATCCGATGCTCTACACCCCGAATTTCATTAGATTTTTTTCAGTTTTCAAAGAGTCCGAAACCTTACCTGCTCAAGGTCTCCGTATCCAGGGGGACGGAATCGAACCGCCGACACAATGGGCTTCAACCATTTGCTCTACCAACTGAGCTACCCCTGGCCATATCCACTTCCCTTTTCCTTCCTCCACTTGCCTCCATGATGATTTCTTCGAGTTCTGCTGGGTCAACGTACAGGCAATCTGCGAGTAGCTCGTTATCCCAGGGGACCTCCGGCAATGCTGTGACCAGCTCTTGAGCTTGTCTTAGCAGGGCCTCTGTACTGAGGTCGTCTCCGATGGTGCGGCGGCGAGGTACGCCCGCCACATCCAACCTCCTTTGAATCTCTTCAGGGTCTCTGACTTCATCGTATACAGCTCCCAGGCGATATCCGAGATCGTCTCGGACTTTGATGAGGTTCCTGATTGCCTCTGTGATGACTCGTTGTTTCAACGCTCGGCTCTTTCCGGTCCGGAATTGTCGCCTAAACGACAAGACCCCGAGGCCTGAGCCCCGGGGTCTACATGTGACAATGCACTTGTGTCCCCCAGGGCGTTAGCCCGGACCTCCAAAAATGATAGGGAAGCATGGGGGACACATTGCCATCATCGTTTTATCTCTCTTACTACGCGGGTTATTCGCACAAGATCGTTTTCGTTATCAGGTCATCCGCCTTATCCCGGACATACCTGCCGTACACCTGTACGACGACCTTCGAGAGCCAATGTGACATGGCAGGGGAAACTTTGTCAAGAGGTTTCTCACGCCTTCAGGAAAGAGAGTCTCTCGAGAGTAGCCCCCCTATATCCCCCACAAATCTCTATTTTATGGATAGCCC
>WJJK01000211.1 GCA_014729705.1 Candidatus Altarchaeales archaeon
CTTTCTTTATCACTACTGGCTCTTGCCTATAAAATTAACTAATCTTCTTTTTGAATCTTCTTAATGAGGTCTGATAATTTCATTTTTGTAGACTCTGTATGCTAAGTATATTATTCTTACGAGCTGCGCTATATCCTTAGGCTGTTCAAGCTTTTTTCCACAGTACGGAAGATGCCCTCCGAGAAGAATAGAAGTCCCATCTAGATTTAAACATATCTCGCGACGCCAAAAAGCCTCCGCCTCTTCACATTTAAGCCCAAAAGGAACGCACAGTGTCGCGCCTGCGTAATATGCACCACTCTCCTCTATATTGAGAAGCTCCTCACGTATCTCGCCCCATATATCCGCATCCAAATCTAACCTTCTTTGGATTAATTCCCAAACACACTTTTGACTACTTTAACGCGTCTTGCCGTAAGATGTCTGCCCAAACAGTCATCACAGATGCCTATTTGAAGGGTGCTCCCGTCATGAATGCTGCCGTAACCAGCTTCCAAAGTACCTACTACCGCAGAATCCACCATTTCGAAATTCTCGCTGTCTGGAATCTCGCTCAACGGTTTTCCGCAGGAAATACACAGGATCGGCGGTTCATACTTCAAATTGTCACGCGACATTAAAAACCCCCTAATTTCACTTTACTGGCTATAGGATAACGCCGTCCCTGACCAAATGCTTTGTCGTGCATTTTGAGGCCGATGGCGGCTTGTCTGCGTTTGAACTCCGTACGCATGAGCATCCCATGTATCTTCTCTAGCAGGGCACGTGTCTTCTTAGGCGCTCGTTTCATACCTACGTGTAGGTTGACGCTCACATATCCCTCTATCAGATACTTGAGGACATAGTCCAGAATCTCGTACGGTGGTAGGTTGTCGGTGTCCTTCTGTCCCGGCGCAAGTTCCGCAGAGGGTGCTTTGTCTATGATGCTCACCGGAATTACTTCTCCTTGGGCCTTTCTATTGACATAGCGCGCTATCTCGTAGACCTCCATCTTGTAGCAGTCACTTATAGGGGCCAGACCGCCGCACATGTCACCGTAGATGGTGCAGTATCCTACAGAGAGCTCACTCTTGTTTCCTGTAGACAGCACGAGTGCTCCCGTCCTGTTGGAGACAGCCATAAGAATCTGCCCTCGTATTCGGGCCTGTACATTCTGCTCGGTCACCCCAGCTTCTTCATCTCCCATGTGTTCGTTGAAGGTGTCCATAAATCCTTGGAACTGATCCCTGATTGGTATCGTCTTGAAGTTCTCTATCCCCAAATTGGAGCAAAGAACTGCCGAATCATCAACACTTCCAACCGACGAGTACTCCGAGGGCATCGTGATAGCGATGACATTCTCAGCCCCTACAGCTTCCACCGCAATAGCCATCGTAACGGCGCTGTCGATGCCTCCAGAAGAGCCTATCACCGCCTTCTTAAACCCACACTTCCGCATGTAGTCTCGCACACCACACACGGCTTGGTCGTAAAAGAAAGCGCCAAAGTCTCTCTTGGGGTTTTCTTTGTCGATCAGCGTCAAGGGGGATTTCTTATGTATGTCACGTACGACATGCCATGTCGTACAGACGCCCCAGTTAGGGATGAGCTTTTTGTCTAAACGAAAGGAGTACACACCCTCTTTAAAAGCGTCACCCGTGACATGGGTCTGCGCATGATATTGACGCCCCCATTCCGAAGAAACGAAGGTGTTGCCGTCGAAAACGAGCTCGTCGTTACCACCAACTTGATTGAGGTAGAAGAGCGGAGCAGACTGTCGTTGGACTATTTCTTCTGCTCTGGTTATACGTGCTTCGAGTTTGCCTACGGAGGACGGCGATGCGTTGAGACTGAGTATGACATCTACTTGAGTCTTGCGTAGCTCTGCTGGAGGATCGACGTTGTACCTATTTGTCACCCAGATGTCCTCGCAAACGAGAAGGCCTATACGCCAACCTTCGATAGTAACGATCCCTGCCTCTTTTCCGGGCTCGAAATACCGATCTTCGTCGAAGACATCATACGTGGGTAGTAAACGCTTCCGATAATTGTAGATGACCTGCCCGTTGTGGCACACAGCGACAGAGTTGTGTAACGCCTTACCTGCCCCGCTGTTCTTCTCTACGTAGCCCAAAAACACGTATACATGAAGAAGTCCAAAGGTTGCGCGGCACACTTCTTGTAGAGCGTCGAGTTGCTGCTCGATGAAACTTTGATTATCCAAAAGGTCCAACGGAGGATATCCGCACAGCGCAAGCTCTGGGAAAGCGATGCAGACTGTTTCTACACCCTCGCTGCCAATAAGCCTACGTTGCTCCTCGAGAGTACTCAGGATCTTCTGCGTGTTGCCTTCGAGATCGCCTACGGTGAAATCAAGCTGTGCGAGCGTGAGGATCATGCAATTTCCCTTTCAATCAACCTCTTCAGTTCTTTCTCATAGTCTGTGTCTTCGCACATGGCTTTGCCTGGTGTGTCACTAAGTTTTGCTACCGGCTGTCCGTTGCACTCAATGATCTTCATCACGAGCTGTAGTGCTTTTGGACCCATATCGTTGGACAAATTCGTACCAATACCGAAGCTGACTTTGATACGCCCCCGGAAATGATCCATAATCTCAATAGCTCGAGGAACGTTGAGTCCGTCGCTGAATACAGCCGTCTTTGTCATCGGGTCTATACGCATGCTCTTATAGTGCTCAATAAGCCTCTCTCCCCATTTGATGGGGTCACCACTGTCATGTCTGCAGCCATCAAAAAGTTTGGCGAAGTACATATCAAAATCATGAAGAAACTTATCGAAGCCGAGCGTGTCGCTCAGTGCAATACCAAGGTCACCACGATATTCTTCTGCCCATTTTTGCATAACGTATTTCTGGCTATCCATCAATCGAATACCCATTGCTTGCCCCGCCTGAAAGGTCTCATGAGCCATTGTACCTATGCACACTAGATCAAGCATCTGCGCCAACCAAACGTTACTTGTGCCAATAAGTACCCTTTCGTCTCTTAGGGTCTTTACCGTTCTTTTGTGCCAATCCCGAAAAGCAGCGCGGCGTCCACCAAAATCTATAATAGGAAGAGCTTTAGTCGGTGGTAGCATCATTTTTTCAGCATATGCTCGTATAAGCTTGATCTTTTCTTCGAGCCTCTTAAGACCTTCTCGATAGCAATCTTTTGGATAGGCGGCTCGAGCATACACCTCACTGACTATTTCAAGGACAGGTATTTCGAAAAGCATCGTGTTTACGAGGGGGCCCTCAGCCCATATATCGAGCTCGCCATCACGCTCTCCGACGTGGATGTAGTCACGGTTGAACTGGAAAAGTCTCAAGAACTCAATGAAATCTGGCTTGTAAAATCGTTGAGCGCTCATGTAGGCAAGCATCACAGGAGAAATCTTAAGGGTACAGAGATGGTCTATCTGCCGCTCAATTTCCTCTCGATAAGGAAGAAGGTCGATACCTTTGTTGCGGCACTTAAATCGATATTTGCCTGTAGCACCGGGGAACTGATGCATAAACATCTGAGCCATCGTGAACTTATACTGATCTGTATCCGTAGGATCGACAATGATTGGCTGAAACTCCGACATAAGTACTCCTCAATGGATAGTTATTTCGATGTAGGTATTTTCTGCCATGCGACAAATACAGCCTCAGGATGCCCCTCCCATATAGTAGGCATCAGCTCTTTCACTGGATCTGTGATTGGATCATCAGACTCCATTTCAAATGATCGCTCATGTATAAAAGGTTCCAAGACGCGGCCATCCTCGACTCGTGAAAAATACTCTACCGCCTTATCTATTTCAGACTCGCTATGAAGCACATGAGAGAGATAGTGCTTAAGTTTGCTTTTTATCTTCTCTCGTCTCTCGTGCTCTGTTCCAGGCGGAAGGTCTATCCAGCACTGTACTAGATATTGATACATACTTTTGTGTGTTCCTGTTTGAGACATTGTGCTCCTCACGTATAATATACAATTATGAACTATATAAATTGATAACTTTATTGCCTAAAACCTAGGCACTCGAGGATGCTTCTTTTTTCAAGAATTCATCGATGGTATCAATGCAGAGCTTATTGATGGCCTTAGTGTCCGAAGACCGGCGTAGCTTAGAAGATTTATATAACTCATCAAGACGAGCCTCGTCACTAGCAAATTCCTCGATTTTCTCATAGCTCCAGGCCCCATTACGGATAGCGACCAACTCTTCTGCATCAATATTCGTACGGTC
>WJJK01000212.1 GCA_014729705.1 Candidatus Altarchaeales archaeon
ATCGCTTCCTCTTGCCTTCCGGATAAGTCTCATAAGGTCATCAATATGAAGAGAGATCGTGTTGTGGGAGAGCATTCTCCCTTTGAGCCCCATCCCCTCTAATATCTCTACTACGCGAAGTGAAGGATACCGGGACACCCACTCTTCATATATCTTTCGCTTTTCCTCTGTCATCGGCAAGTCTCCTTATAGACCGTACCCCAGCCTCCATCTTTTCCCGGGCAGAAGAATTTGCCGAATGTATTTTTATTTTCGGGGGCTGGAAGCCCCTCAGAGCTACGGCTTCTTCTATCCATAGAATGACATCGTAGCCCGTTCCTCTATCGTCATCTCCGAGATCGTGATCGAGGCTTATTTCGGTCACGGTTCCGGTTTTCAATAATTCGATAACCTCATCCGGCCAGTATGCCCGGAACCATCCGTTGGGAGTGTCTCTTTCATCATCCAGATAGATCTTCATCATCAACTCCGGAAACTCTCTGGATCCCGGATTTATCGCAGAACCCAGTTAGGAACCTTGTCTGTATTTTTTCTTTGAAAAGATCCTTGATATACCGGGCCTTTGTTTTTGCTTCGTCGCTCTCGATGATTTCTTTCGTAAAAAGGATGCCCTCCGGATCCTCTCGATAATCCCAGATCCGGCTGAAAACTTCTGTCCCGTCCTCATCTATCATGGTCTCCAGGGCCAATCCGAGAGGGTGGAGAAGTAGTCGATTGATCTCTTGCAGAAACCGTTCTCAGAAACCTCAAGAAACCTAAAGGTCCGCTTGAGGCTGATCTGATTTAGACCTATACCGGTGTCTCCCCGAAGGAGATCCCCCTGTAGTAAGATCAGGGCTCAACGGTAAAAGAGCGCCTGTTTTAACAGCCCCCGAAAAACTGTTTCCACCCGGATTTCTCCGAAGTATGTATCGTTTTTTCAGCAGCTGTTTTACGCTTTCTGGTAGATCGTCACAGGTCACATTTTTATCCCCAGAACGTCTGAGAATGTTTCCTGCTCCCACCCAGTCGGCGTGAGTTCGTCTTCCGCACGAGCGGCAGACGAACTTGGTTCTGCTTTTAACAAAAATATAGGAAGAAGATTGGAGTACAGATTTCTAGAGGAATCTTGAGGTTTCTTTAGGTTTTCTCGAATAGCTCAGGAACCCTCTCCTCTTCTATCGAGAAACCCATCTCCGGCAGGAGATGATAAACCTGCTCAAAGAAAATGAACAGGTCAAGGGAAAGAGGAACGTCGTATTTGGATTCAATTTCTCTATCCATCACAAGTATAGTCCTTCATAGGGTCAATTGGGATTGGTCTTCATCCCTAACCTTTGAAAAGGTACCTGAGGATTTCCTGCACCCTCGCGTCCGTTTCTCCCGGGAAAAGAACTTCGTGCCCCCAATTCATCGGGATCCTCTTGGCCTCACTTTCAAGTCTCAGATGCTGTTTGTAGATATTCGCAGAAGGGACCCCGTGTCTCTGCCTTTGGAAAGCAATTCCGGGATCACACAGACAGGTGAAAATCTTCAGCTTCCAGTCGAGAGCCAACGCCACCTGGGCATAAACAGACATCTCCGTTGTGGTCGTGTTCGTGTTGTCGACCACGATGTATTTGCTCCGATCCGTCGCCTTCTCCACCACCTGCATCATGAACTTTCGAAGGCACTCTTTGTGAACCTCAGAGAGACGTCTCGGATCGAAAGCATAGTTACCGCTCTCGTCAACCATGTAGTGATCCGCCGAGACGATGCAAAACTCCGGGGGAGGCTCCTCCCTATGAGCCGTGGCCTCGAGATAAAGGCTCGTTTCGAGGGCCTCGACCACAGTGCTCTTACCGGAACCCGAGATACCTCGCATGATGATCACATAATTTTCAGACATTCATACACCTCCTTGATACGTCCGAATCCTCCTACTCTAGCAGGAAAAATAAAATACCCTCTCCGGCAAACGGTCCTATAATTTACTTCTAATGGAGCCCCCTGTCGCAGGTCTTGATATGGAAAATAAACTGTTCCTGCCGGTCCTGAAGAAAGGAGACAATACTTTTCTCCTCCCCGTACTGGTCGAGATGGAGGATGGTTCACTTCTCCCAGACCTCGATTGCCCCATCGGGCACATGTTCACATCCCCGGAAAAAGGAGAAAAAGCCATGGACGGCCTCCCTTTCCCCCTCCTGTGGGAGGAACTTGATATCGAGGATGCCTTATACGGAGCGATCATAGCTTTCCCGGGATCTGGAGCCGGACTTATTCAAATCGACAAAAGGTTCTTCCCCTTGAATGAAACCGGCCTGGAACACACTATTTGTATGAGACTCCCATACAGGAGCGTAAAAGAAGGGAAAAGAGACCTGATCCGGGAGCTGGCCTCTATTTACGAAATAGACCATGAAGAAATTATCAAAAAGCTCCAGGTCCTGGCACCATGATCTCCCTATACCAAACAATATATGACCGATGAAAGGAGACCTGAATGAACCACAGATTTGAAGACCTCTTGAGAATGGCCGGTCCCGGGCCCAATATCAATCTCCCAGAACAAGACCCGAATCTCTACCAGCTGATCCGGAAAATGGCCCTGAGAATGGGCAGGGAAACCGAAGTGGCAAGGCTCCTCGGCACTTCCCCTGTAATTTACACAACCCCGAAGGACCACCAGGGGTACACGAGGGAAGCCACGGAAGCTGTCCAGAGATACGGAAGTTCTGTCGGTAAGCTCCTGTACGTCATGTGCTACACGAAAGACTACAATAACTGGACC
>WJJK01000213.1 GCA_014729705.1 Candidatus Altarchaeales archaeon
ACGTAGAAGATTTTTCTACACTAATCGGAACTATCCCTTTAATTCCTTCTCTTTCCAGGTCTCCACTCCGATAGATTTCTCTCGGATCATCTCCCCACGATAGAGCTTGAGAGCGGCGAGGGCTTCAGGAGCAACGCTGCTCGGGATTCCGTAGGACCAATCGCTCCACATCAGAAGAAAAGCTCTCTCCCCCCGCCTCCCATATCCAAAATAAACCCATTCGATTGCCTGTCGGTACTGCTCTTTCATGACAGCAGCTGAATAGAACCACCCACTGAGCCGGACAAGCTGGTCATGTTTGACTCGTGCCTGTGGGATGGGGAACAAGCTGATTATGTTAGAAGGCCTTAGAAACGCCTCCAGATGCTTCCAATTGCTCTTGCCGCCGAACTCACGTCCCAGAGGCTGGTTGAATTCCAAACGCCTTATATCAGGCCACAGGGCCTTTAGGAGGTGTTCTCCTAGATGGGCGAGGAGATCCCCGCCTTGCCTCCACAGGGACTCGGCAACTTCCATCCACTGGTCCAGGTGCCGGGCTCGCCGGGAGAGGTCTCTGCAATCCTCTTCGAGTGCGAAAACATCCTGTGGGTAGAGGTCGATGTTGAACCGGTTCATGGCCCCTAACCTACGTACTTCGGGTAATCCGTTGTGGGAATCCAGCTATCCCTTTTACCAGTATGCGTCCAGGTTTCTGTATCACGGTCGTTGGTCATCTTTTCCGTATGAGTATCCCGAGGGATTCTGAATGTGGGGGCCCTTGAATACCGGGTACCGGAGCTGGTCTGGGTGATTGAGAGGCCAGGAAGGTATTCCAATCCTCCTCCAGCCCACGGGAAAATTCTCCACGTTGCAGTCATGACAGTGTGACAACTCCAAACAAGGAAAGAATGAGGGCTCCCGAGAGGATGGAGAGGAGAATCGTATTATAAACGAGATGGACGGCGGCGCTGGCTTCTACTCCGGCGTCCACCATTTCCCCCCATTTCGTCATCCATTTCTCGACCAGCGCCTTCTGCTGTTCCGGGCTATATTGGTCCAGGTCTTCCTGGGTTTTCAGGCCGTCCTCCAGGAAAATCGAGGCGATCTGGAGCTGTTTCCTTTCGAATTCCCTGTAGAAAACCATATGAAACATGAAACCTCCGACAGAGAGTGCGAGGGCGATCCCCAGAGAGACCCCCATAATCATGTGAACGAACCCGAAGACCAGAGAGGATTGGATCGTGTATTTTTTCTGAGTGAAGATCTTGTGCCGGTACCAGAGCCCTCGACAGACTCTCTCCTCAACATGTGTGATCCGAGGCATCAACAGGAGAAAGAGGGCGAGGAAAATAATCCCGAAGAGGATTCCCCCAATCCCCAGGGAACTCGAGCGGGTCGCTGGGGCTATTGCAAAATTGGTTTCCTCCTCACCCAGGAGAGCCAGCCAGGTGATGTCAAACAGGAACGGCAGAATTGAGTGGAGTAGCATGGCAAAGGAGAGTACTGCCGTCAGGTCTACAACAGCCCATCCGACAGAGGACCACTTCACCTTCCTCCACCCTTCAAGGAAATTGTTGAACAGGTTTACTTTCCCTTTCTTGACCAGATAAAGCTCATACGCGAGGGAAGCCGTTCCGAGAGTCACTACAAACCAATCTATCGCATCCATGATTTTCTCCAGTCTTTTTCGAACCTCTCGAAGGACATAAGGGCTTCACACTCGGGGCATACGTTTTGGCTTATGGGGTGGTCCGAATAGATGGTCCCAGTGAGACCTGTCGGCCCCTCCATGGCTCCGCAAAGAGGCTTCTCCCAACCGATGTGGACTCGATCTCCATCGAACAGCATCGAAGCCCTTCTGCTGAGCCAGAATCGAAGCAGGAATTCCTTCTCCGGGATCCATTTCTCTTTTTCAATTAGGAATGGGGAAGAGAGGCACGGTTTGCAAAACCCTCCTTTCAAAGGATAGTCGTGCTGATAGACCGAATTGAACACCGAGATTTCATGCCTGCACAGGGTGATATTATGAGTGTCCGGATTCTTGGTCATCAGGTGCCATTTCTTCCCAAATTTGGTTCTCACGACGCCGTATTTTTTTATATACTCGGCGGCAATCGTTGAGGGGCCGAGGCTTTTGGCCATGGCGATGACCTTCTCCCACTCTTTTCCGAGTTTTATGAGAGGCTGAAGGGATTTCCCGTGTGCTTTACCTATTTTCACCGCCCTGATAAGTTCGCGGGCGGCTTCGAGACCTCTTCGGTCTTCGATTTCTTTTAAGAGTCGTTCGATATCCATCGGGTACAGATCCTCCTTGGATGAGGTACCCTAATTTTCAAGGACAGGCCCAAAAAATCAATATCGGTTTGCGCACATAGTAGTCTGGGGAACCCGGGGGGTTTGGATGCCGGTAACGGAAGTCAGGAAAACCGTGCTCCGGGAGTTCGGGGTTTTTGTCCTTTGCGGTTGGTCTCTGCGCTCTTTTGTTAAATGGTATCCGTAGCAGCCCGTGACGGGGGGCTTATTCGTATGCCCATGTCTATATTTGCCTTTCGTCAGAGTTTTCATTTCATCTCTATATGAGTGCAGGGGAATCGGGGCCTCGGGTTTTCCAGAGCCATCCCCTGCCAGGAATATTGTTCGATGTAAAGTGTCACCGTCGCGGGTTCGAAATGCCCGACTCTGGTGCCAAGGGCCCGAAAAACCATGCTATAC
>WJJK01000214.1 GCA_014729705.1 Candidatus Altarchaeales archaeon
AGCCAGTAGAGTATTTCCTTTAGTTCCTCGTTTTTTATTATCCCGCATCGACCGATCATTATGGCGTGGGCTTCGCTGCCCCAGATGTCTTCCATAATCATTTTTTGGTCGACGTCGATGCTTTGGATGTATTCCTCAACAGTCTCAGTCAACTCTTTCTCGAACCTTCCGCCCCACAATTTAGCCATTTTATTTCGTGTTACCTGGGTTTTTCCCCGCCAGAGAAGGGAGTGATATTATTTGTTTGATTAAATAAAAGAAAAAAAGAGAGGTTTTTTAGGCCTCTATCTTCTCTTGCTCGCCTTCTCTGACTTCAACCAGGGAGTGCATCATCCGGCCTGCCCGCGCAAGTATTATCCAAGGCAGGCTTTTGACTTTGGCTGCGCCTTCACACCACCTTTGGTCGAATCCGCGGCTTTTGATTGACCTAAGCTCTTGGTTGAACAACCCTGAGTCGGATTCACGGGATACTATGTCTATGTTTCCTTTGTATAGTTTGGCTTTGTATCTCCCGGCAACCGGTTTCTGGCTTTCGGCGATGAATGCGTCCAAGTCTTTTTTCAGGGGGTGGTAGGCTTCTCCGTGGTATACGTGGTAGGCCCACCGTGCGTCAACAATTTTTTTGAACTGTATCTCGTCTTTAGTCAGACACCACTGCTCAAGGTCTTTGTGTAGTTTAATTATTACGTGGGCTGCTGGGGCTTCATAGATTTCCCTGCTTTTCATATCCATTATGCCGTCTTCAAACATGTCTATTTTGCCTACTCCGTTTCGGCCTGCGATCACGTTTAAATCAGGAATTAATTGAGCGAGCTTCATTTCCTTGCCGTTTAATGATACTGGGACTCCACCCTCAAATTCTATCTCTATTTCTTCGGATTTATCCTGTGCTTTTTCAGGAGGCACAAGCCACATCCATATGTCGTCTGGGAGGGGTTGGTTTAGGTCTACCGCGCCTGAGGCTATGCTTCTGCACCACATGGTTTTGTCGTCGCCTCCGGTGATGTTTTCGGTTACAGGCACGTCCCAGTGTTTGCATACTACCTCCTCCTCCAGGCGGGTTAAGTCGAAGTCGCGTACGGGCTGCAGGATCTTAAGTTCAGGTGCGAACAGGCTGAAGACGTTGTGCATCCGGTATTGGTCGTTTCCTTTGCCGCTTGAACCCTCCATTATCGCGTCACATCCTTGTTTCACCGCCTCCTGGGCTACGACTTTAGCTACCAGTTGGCGGGTCATTGACGTTGAAACTGGGTAGCCGTTGTAGTCTGAGTTAGCCTTTATCGCCTGGGAGATCCAGTTCTCCGTGAAATCGTCTTTTTGGTCTATGAGTATGGGTTTTATTCCAAGGGCTTTAGCTTTCTCCTGACCTTCTTTAAGTTCCTCCTCTCCCTGGCCGACGTCAACTGTGACGGCAACCAATTCCGCTTCATATTTTCTTCTGATTAATTCCACTCCAAGCGCCGAGTCAAGTCCGCCTGAATAGGCTAAACAGACTTTTTCGACTTTAGGTGCCGGGGTTTCCTCGATTTTTTTCAGTATTTTTTGGGCGTCAAGTTCCGAATCCATTGGTCTTCACCTAACACAATAATAGACATAACAATAATATAACCGGCGTGTTACGTATTTAACCATAAATTGGTTTTTGTATTAAATGAATATGAAGTCTTCTAGACTGGTTATTGAAAACATTATTGAATCCGACTGGAGGATAAACCAAGCCTATAGACTCGGCCTCCTAAACAACAGGAGACTAGCCCAATACATTAAACCCGAGGTTGAAGCCGAACTTGGGCGTAAAACCTCGAATGCAGCAGTCAACCAAGCCCTATACCGTTTGACGCGGGAAAAACCCAGAATCGAGGAGAACAAAGACGTTTTAGGTGAAAGCTCCCTTAAACTGCAAGACAACATCAGCCTGTATTACTTGAATGAGGACTTCAAGCAGGTTTTTTTTGAATCGGAAACCGGCGCCAGAAACCTAAGCATACAAGTTAAGGGGATGGGCTTAAACACCCTCATATTGGATAGGGAATCCAGGCAGAAAACCCGGATACCAAACCAAAAAGTCATAAAAAAATTGGAGGACCTCTCGGCATTAATCCTCACAAGCCCCAAAGAGATTGTTGAGATCCCGGGGGTTATCGCTAAACTTATGACAGTGTTGGGTGCGAATAAAATCAACGTCGTGGAAGTGTTTTCAAGCTACGACACAACAGTGATACTGGTTGAACAAAAGCAGTCTATGAAGGCCCTTGAAACAATTAGGAAACTAATTAGAAACAGTAATTACTCCACAGGACCCCAGATTAATCCATAGCTTGTGTGATCCAGCAAAGACGCCTTATTTCGGTAGACAATAGACAGGTTCAGGCGATAGTACTCGCCGACTCCACCGTCTATCGTGCACCCGGAGGCGGAGGCTATGGTAGTCAGATTCGTGGCCCCAGGCCTGAAGTCCTCTATATAGGGGTCGCTCCAGTCGCTTGTAACCTCACAGGATCCGGAGCCGCCTGCAACCACCCCAACGGATATGGATTTAACGTCAACCAGGGTTTGCGCATTATTTTGTATTACTAGACTAACACTATCATCGCTTGAAGCAAGCCATTCAATAGGGACTAGGCTGCTGAAACCCCTGCTCCCTGCAACCGCGGGGCCGGATTCCAACAAACCCATCTGCCAGATCGCAACCCCAATAATCATTATAACCAAGACAGCCCAACCATAAGTCATAAGATACTCAAGAGCCGCCTGACCGCGTGGAGGCATACGCATGTTTAGAGATAGGATTGTAGCAATAATAAACTAGTTAACCGAAGACCCCGATTATTTTTCCTTCTGAGTTGCGCCTAATCCTCTGCCCCCCCGTGAAGGAATCATATTCAACTGAAACCGACATCAGGTATTCCTCCCCCGCCTCGAGAAGGGGTAGGTCGCTTATGCCTATCTGAAATGTATCGCCTGAACCAACCAAGAAACCCCCCTCATCTAGCATATGACTCCTAACTGACTGCGGCACACACTCCCCGGAGAAGGTGTGATCACAGACGTAATCAACCTGGTTGAGGGAAACAGTCAATTTTTTAACGAATATCCGGCTTCCACCGGCATTTATGAAAACAACACTAAAAACACCTTCATTGCCTTGCACCCCGTATTCAATGCCTGCTTCAACGGGTTTCACGGATCCAAAACCCTCAATTGAACTGATTTTACGCTCACTGGAGAACACCCCATATTGCCATAGAAAAAGACCTATGAGCATGAAGACCACGACAGTCCAGGAATAGGTTAAAACATATTCAACGATAGATTGCCCGGAATTCTTAAGGAACATGAAGGAGTATATGAATCCATAAAAATATAAGTTAAAACAAAACATGCAAAACAAAAAAAACATAGCAGTAGTCATACCAGCATACAATGAACAGGATACTGTTGGGGGGGTTGTTTCGGGCATACCTCGCGCCAAGTTAGGCACTACATCGGTTGTTGTCGTAGACGACGGCTCCACCGACCAAACAAGCAGGGTAGCTGAGAAAAGCGGGGCGGATGAGATAATCAGGTTCCCGGAAAACAGGGGATTAGGCGTCGCATTCAAAAAAGGCATAGAAAAAGCATTGGAATTGAACGCAGACATAATAGTCAACATCGACGCCGACATGCAATTCAACCCTAAAGACATACCTAAACTAATAGATCCATTAATAAAGGAAAATGCTGACGTGGTCGTATGCAGCCGCTTCCTAAATAAAAAACTTGAACCCAGCATGCCTTGGATCAAAAAAATGGGCAACAAAATCTTCTCTAACCTCATAAGCGTCTTGACGGGAGTAAAATTAACCGACAGCCAATGCGGATTCAGAGCCTACACCCGGCAAGCCGCTCAAAGAATAAACATCTTCTCAACCTACACCTACACCCAGGAATCACTAATAGATTTAATCGAAAAAGGCATGAAAATAAAGGAAGTCGCCTGCAAAGTAAAAGGAGAGAGAAAAGGACAATCAAAAGTAGTGGACAGCATATTCAAGTACACACTACGCTCACTAGCCATACTAACCCGCACCATAAGAGACTACCGCGCACTCGAATTCTTCGGCACAATAGGCGCAAGCATATTCACCCTCGGAACAACAATAGCAGCAGCCATGCTCCTCCGCTGGATCAAAACAGGCACAACAACACCCTACCAATCACTA
>WJJK01000215.1 GCA_014729705.1 Candidatus Altarchaeales archaeon
CAACAGCTTACGTGTATGGATTTAGTGCCCTCCTTCTCCCGGAACCCGCCTTGATATATTTCTTCTGTGATGTGGGGCATGATGGGCGCCAGGAGCTTGAGTATGGTTAGCAGGCTTTGGTATAGCGTGTGTTGAGCCGAAGATTTAGAGTCAAACCCCCTGTCGTCGGGTCGGTAGAGGCGGGCTTTAACTAGCTCTAAATAGTAGTCGCAGAAAATCTGCCAGAAGAATTTCTCGACATCCGCCTTAGTCCTATAGTACTCGTATTGCTCGAAGGAACGGGTGCTTGACTCAATGATTCTGCTGAGTTTGGTTAAAAGCCATCTATCCACTAACTCAAGCTCCTGTTCCCCGGGCTTATAGTCTTTGAGGTGTATGAAACTGAAGCGGGAGGCGTTCCACAGTTTAGTTATGAATTTGTCTGCCGTAACCAGGTCTTTCTCGCTGAAGGGCAGATCATCCCCCAGCTTGCATCCTGCGGCCCAGAATCTGAGGGCGTCTGCGCAGTATTTTTCGATCATCTCCTGGGGCTCCACGACGTTGCCCTTGCTTTTACTCATCTTCTTGCCGTGGGGGTCTTGAGCGTGGCCGGATATAATGACGTCAGCCCAGGGGTTCACTCCATCATGCATGCGGGATTTCACGACGGTGTTGAAAAGCCAGAACGTGATGATGTCGTGGGCTTGAGGTCTTAAATCCATTGGATAAAGTTTATCATAAACCTCATGTTCTTTGAACAAGTCGACTGCGAGTTTAGGGGTTAGGGATGAGGTAGCCCACGTATCCAATACGTCTTTTTCCGGCCGGAATTCACGGCACCCGCATTCCGGGCATACGTCAACGGGGGGGTTGTCTGTCATGGGGTCTACGGGCAAATCAATTTCATCTGCCAGTATCACTTCATCGCATCCACTGCAATACCATACTGGGAAGGGGACTCCGAAGTATCTTTGCCTGGATATGAGCCAGTCCCACTGCAGGCCCGCCACCCAGTGTTCATAGCGGTGGCTCATGTGTTTAGGATGCCAATTAAGTTGCCTGCCCCACTCAAGCATTTCATCCTTTAAATCAAGGTATTTGACGAACCACTGCTTGCTTTTTAGGTACTCTATTTCGGTGCCGCAGCGCTCGTGCACGTTGACTGGGTGGGTTATGTCTTCTTGATTCACAAGCAAACCCACATCTTCTAGGTCGCCTACTATTTTTTCCCGGGTTTCCCTGACACTCAACCCCTCGTATTCCCCTGCTAATTCAGTCATCCGCCCATCCTTTGTTATAGCAACCTTGATGGGCAGGTTGTGGGCTCGCTGCCATTCCATGTCGGTTTGGTCGCCGAAGGTGCAGCACATTACGACCCCCGTTCCCTTCATGGGGTCTGCTCGAGGGTCCGGGAGTATGGGGACTTCAAATCCAAAAAGCGGGACCCTTGCTTTCCTACCCTCGTATCCGATGTATCTCTCATCCTCTGGGTGATAGAATACCGCCACACAAGCGGGGAGAAGTTCGGGGCGGGTTGTGGCTATCACAA
The DNA here is from genome assembly GCA_014729705.1 of Candidatus Altarchaeales archaeon. GTDB lineage: Archaea > Altiarchaeota > Altiarchaeia > IMC4 > SCGC-AAA252-I15 > WJJK01. The sequence goes on from WJJK01000215.1 coordinate 1,529, forward strand.
GGTCTTGCCCGTCTACCTTGAATATGATGTCGTTGAACCTGGATTTTATGTCCCGATCCTCGCATTCCACCTGGCTTATGCCCGTCTCGCATTGGGGGCACCACATGGTTGGCGCGTCTTTCCGGTATTCCCTGCCCATATGGTATAAGTCGATGAAGCTTTTCTGGCTTATCCGTTGGCTGTGCTCATCTATGGTGGTGTAGAAGATGTTCCAGTCGCAGCTCATCCCAATCCGTTTCCAGTCGGAGGCGTATTTCGGGCGTAACTCTTCTTTAAGTGTTTTCAGGCATAGTTTTATGAATTCCTCGCGGCTCATATCGCCGGCTAATACCTTCTTCTCACGCTCAATCAATCTCTCAGTGGGTATGCCGTTGTCGTCGGTGCCGAAGGGGTAGAATACGTTGTATCCCGCCATCCTTTTGTAGCGGACGATGAAGTCTTGTTGGCTGTAGCTGAAGGCGTGGCCTAAATGCATTTTCCCGGAAACAGTGGGTGGGGGCGTGTCGACGCTAAATATTTTTTTCTCGGAGTCCGGGTTGAATCTGTATACATCTTCCCGCTCCCAGTGTCTCTGCCACCGGGGTTCAGCCTCCCTTGGATCATATCTCTTCGCTAAAGCCATTATCCTGCCTAAGTTATCTGAAAACTCCAATAAAAGAACCTTTGATTTAATAAGGGTTTTCCAACAATAATTAAGGTAACGAGGGGTGTTTTTTTTTGATGATGGATAAGCAGCAGCTTAAAGTAGCAGTGATTGTTGGGGGTTTGACTTTCATGGTTACCGCGATCGTTTTGTTCATACTTGGTTTGATGGGGATGGTTACTTTAGGGGGGTTGCTGGGTTACTTGATTGGCAGCTTGGATGCTCAGCAGCAGTCCTTCACGGCCCAGGGGTTTCAGGGGTTTGAGGTTTCTAAGGCGGTATTCAATACGGAAGGCTTGTTTACAGCAGTCGTAACCAACAAAAACGAGTACCCCATTAAAGTCATCGACACGTCTTTTTCGAACAGTATCGACGGCAGCCGCTGCGGCTGCCGAATCACCCCCCAGCAGGTTCAACCCCGGGCGCAGGCGGTGTTAACCTGCCGCGGCTGCATCAGCCGCATACACGAGAAAGGCGAGGGATACCGAGTTGTCGTCAACTTCAAGGAGTACCTGCCTAAAAACGGCATCCTAAGATCAGACGATGGATATATAGTCGGACAATACGTGGAGTAACACCTAAAAGATGTCTGCATTAGCGCTTCTGAAATCCATACTTGAATACGGTTTCAATGAAATCAAACTAGGCGTCTCAATGATCAAAGACGCCAAAAACGGGGAAAACTAAAATATGTGGTTTAAACCCCTTTTTACGCGATTTTTTTCGCCGGGGTTGGGATTTGAACCCAAGCTCCCGTGAAGGAACACGCTTTCCAGGCGTGCGCGTTAAGCCGTGCTCCGCCACCCCGGCAATTGTGGCAACATATTTTTTTTGAAGCTCCACCTCATTAATTGGGGGAAAGGTTTTTATATTTCGGGGTTTATTGTTTATATTTCATTGTATTTGATTATGATGGATGAGCAAACCCAGGTTAAGGCGGTTTTGGTGGTTGTAGCTTTAGTTATCGGCTTGGGTTTAGGCTATCAATTCGGTTTAACCCGTGTTAGTGATTCAAATACTCTGCCTTCCATGGACTCTGGTTTAACGGTTTTGTATCTTTACCCCAGCCGTTGTGTGGATTGCAGTCAGAAGGGTCCGGGGGCCTGTGACTACTGCAACTCCTACTATGATGAAACACTTCTTGAAGCGGTTTCCCAGGAGCTTGTGGTGCCCATCAACTGGTATTTCACGTCTTTTGTGAGCGAGGCTACCTTGGTTGTTGCAGGCGGGGATGCAGATGAATTCGGGGTTGGAGCGGTTGAAGGTAAATACGGCATAGCCAACACCCTCTGTGCGGTGGCTGAACACGAGAAATCCTGCTTAATGAGGGATAAGGAGCTTGAGAGAGTGGAATCATGCATAGAGAAATACAACCTCACACCCGAAACCCTGATCTACCATTATACGTCGGGGGAATGCAGCCACTGTGAATACACTTCTGCTGAGGTAACCCAGTATCAAAGGGAATCAGGTAAACCCGTATACTGGATCGACCACCAGGATCCTGAGCAGAAAAAAATCCTCGACGAATGCTTCGGAGCCTTCACCAACCTCAACCTAGTGCCCCAACTCTTATGCCCGAGAAACGGTTTGGATTTAACAGGCAGAAGCAGCGTAAACCAGATATACTCCTTCGCCAACCGATGTGAAGGCACATAATTTTTTATTCTAGGTATATCCCGGGTTTCATGGGTTTTGGTTGAGTTTTTGGATTAGTTGCGGTAGTTCGTGTTGTATGATTTCCCATATGATGTCGTAATTTACTCCGAAATAATGGTGTATTAGTCTATCTCTTATTCCTGCCATGTTTTTCCAGGGGATTTCTGCGTATCGTTTTTTTTGTCTTTTCAGAAATGTTTTTAGTTGCCTCCCCTATTACTTGGAGGTTGCGTACGACAGCATCCTGTGTTTTAAGATCCCCGAGAAATTCTTCGTAATCCATCTCCTTGACGTATTCCGTACTTCTTTTGGAGGCTTCAATAATGTCTTCCAAGAAATCTTTGTCGCTTCTCTCAGACATACTGCATCTGTTTTTTTATGTTTTCACGTGACTTAGGCACCCGGATGTGGCGGACTCCTTCAGGTGTTAATAAATCCACTTTCTTACCTAAGGTTTTCTCTATATGTTGAGCTAATTCCATGAAACGTAGGCCGGGAGTCTTATTAAACTCAACCACTAAATCGACGTCGCTTTCTCTGGATGCATTACCTTTGGCAAATGATCCAAACAATGCTAGCTTATCCACACCATATTTCTGATGTAGGTATGGCATTTGTTGTTTTAATGCACAAATAATTTCTTCTTTTGACTCCATTGTCTGTTAAATACACTTACAAGAGTACTTATAAAATGCAAAAAAATTTTATTCTATGTATATTCCGGGTTTCATGGGTTGGGCTGACTTGATTTTGTTTTCCGGGTCGTAGTCTGCGTCTTTGTGGACGTTGACTTCGCAGTTGAATTGTTGGCTTAGGAATCTGATGGCGGATTTCAGGGCACCCGCCTCCCGTGTTCTTTGGAGCAGTGTTTCAGGTAGCATGTCTCTTCTCTGTTGCATGAGTTTAGCCACTTGTTTGCCGTGGCTTCTGAGTTCAGGGTCGGCCATAACGTCCTTGATTTTCTTGCCCTCAAGTATTGCGTCGTAGACCTTGTATTTCCATTCTTCGGCTGCGTATAGGTGGATTTTCTCAGGCTTCTTCCCGGTGGCCTGCAGTATGTTTTGTATGTCGTCGGCTACGGAGGCTATCAGGTTTTCACCGGTCTCAAGATCCCCTCTCCGAAGTGTTTCGTCGGGGCAGGGGTATCGGGCTTCGGAGACGTATCCCTCCCCCCCTATTTCCCTCCAAAGTTGCTCGCAGATGTGGGGGGTAAAGGGAGCTAATAATCTAACCCATATGTTGTATACGTCTTTGAGGGTTTTCTTGTTGGGTCTCCCTTTTCGCCTAACATACCAGTTGTAGTCTTTAAGCAGGCTGTAGAAGGCGGTCTGAAGGGCTTTCCGGGTCTGGAATTCCTCGAGTGCGGCTGCAGTCTCCCCTGCAACAGCGTGTACCCTGGATTTAAGCCATAAGTCAACGTCGTCTTCACCCGTCTCCTCGTGTTGGTTGATGTTGGAGATGATTTCCCAAAGGTGTTGGAGTTTGTTGGCTGTGGATTTCACTTGCTGCCTTCTCCAATCAAAATCCTGCCAGGGCTCGGCGTTACCCATCAGAAACAATCGGATCACGTCTGCTCCGAACTCCCCTACCGCCTCCTTCACCAAAACAACGTTTCCTTTGCTTGAACTCATCTTGCTGCCTTCGAGAAGACCCATCCCGAAGGTGGCTATGCCTTGCGGCCATTTGTCGCCGTTGAATAAGGCACAGTGGTGGTATAACATGAAGGTGAGGTGGTTTTGGATTAATTCAAGCGCCGAACAACGCCAATTCTGGGGGTACCAGTAGTCGAAGCTTTTTTTGATTTCACCTATTTTTTCTATGGGGATGTCTGTTTCATCTGCAACTTTTTCTTTGTCCACTGTTCCCCGGAATATGCAGTCGAAGAAGGCGGGCGTGAGTTTCTCTGCTTCAATGTCTTTAATCAGGTGGCTTATGGTGTAGTATGCCATGTATATGGTTGAATCCGATAGGGGTTCTATTACGAAGCGGTCGTCGAAGGGTAGTTTAGTCCCTAACCCGAAGTTCCGGATGCACGGCCATTGATGCAGCCAGTCGACTGTGTTCATGTAGTCGGATTTAGTGCGCGCGGGTATGGTGTTGAGGTTGTGTATCGCGCCTCTCACCTGCTCCTTCCAGTCCTCGTTGCCGTAGTCTATGAACCAGCTTTCGGCTTTAGCGACCACTACTTGTCCTCCGCAGCGGCACACCGTTTTTTCGCTGAACTCCAGCATCAAGTCCGCGTCTCCCTCGTCAAGCAGCTTCCGCCTGATTTTTTCTTTGGCGCGGGCTACCGCCATATTCTTGTAGGCTCCGCAGTATTCAGTCATAAAACCTGAGTGAAACCCTTCTTTATAGATTTCCTTGGTAGCCCGTTCAAGTTTTTCAATGTCTAACTGGTTTTTTATGCCGTATTTCTCTACCGCATCTTTGGCGGGGTACTCCCCCCATCCTTCAATCTTTATGATGGGGATGATTTCTATGTCCCTGATTTCCTCGAAATCAAGCCCGTATCTCCCCGCCTCGTCTTTGTTTTGCTTAAGATCCATTAAGGCGGTGTAGTCGTAGGGTGCGTCTGAGGGCACGGAGGTAACAAGTCCCGTGCCTATCTCCGGGTCCGGGAAGCTTGAGGGCAGTATGATTATCTCCCGGTTGATCCCCGGAGCCAGACAGTATTCTCCGAGGAGGGAGGCACCTCCCACCTTTTTTTTGATCTCTATTTTCTTCTCCTGCAGCCTGAGTTTTTCCGCGCAGGGACCGGATATTATCCACGTCTCCCCCTCTACTTCGGCTTCCACGTAGTCGACGTCGGGGTTCACCCACATATTGGTTTGGCCGTATATTGTTTCTGGGCGTAGGGTGGCTGCGACTAGGCGTCGTCCGTCTTTTAATTGGAATTTCAGCAACACATACTCCTGTGTGTCCGCGTCTTCTCCCTCCAGCAGGTCGTGGGTGGTTACGGGGTTCTTCTCCTGCACGCAGTATTTCACGGGGTGCAGCCCCTTTTTAATTAATCCTCTCTCCTTGAGGCTCTGGTATTGCCAGGTTATGAACTGGTTGTAGTGTCTGTCGTTTGTGGTGAACTGCCTGCGCCAGTCGATGCTGATGCCAAGCCTCTTCATGGAGTTTAGGTAGTGGTTTCTTATGAAGTAGCGGGCGAAATCCATTGGCTCCTTGATTTCAGCCATCTCCTCCTCGGTCATGGAGTATACGTCTTTCAGGATTCTTATTTGTTTTTCCTCCCCTGCCTTCATCCGTTTTAGGGCGCCGATTATGGGAGTTCCTGTCACATGCCAGGCCATGGGGAACAATACATTGTATCCCTGCATTCTTTTGAAGCGGCAGATGACGTCGGGTACGGTGTAGGTGCGGGCGTGCCCGATATGCATCCCCCCCGAGGGGTAGGGGTAGGCTACCGTCAAATAAAAGGATTCCTCAGGATTCGGGTTGGATTCGTAAACCCCGTCTTCCTCCCATTTCCTCTGCCACCTATCCTCAATATCGCGGAAATCAAAACCCATGGCCTGAAGATATATGACTTAAAAAAATAAATGCGTGTAATCTTTTGGATTTATTGTTTGGTTTGTTTTATTTATTCGGTTAAATGATTTCCAAGACTAATGTTATAAGGGTTGATGCAGGCGACATTGAATCTGTTAAACTCAAGCCGGCGGCTGAGGCTTTGAGGTGCGGTGGTTTGGTGGCTTTTCCCACTGAAACGGTTTATGGTTTGGGGGCGAACGCCCTAGACCCCCATGCGGTTAAACGTATTTTCGAGGTGAAGGGCCGGATGAGCGACAACCCCTTGATAGCGCACATCGCAGATAAGGAGGGTGCAAGTGATTTAGTGGAGGCTGTTTCTGATAAGGCGTCTGAGTTGATGGATGTTTTCTGGCCTGGACCCCTCACCCTGGTTTTACGTAAATCCCCTTCCGTCCCCGGTGTTTTGACTGGGGGTTTGGATTCGGTGGCTGTGCGTATGCCCTCCAACCTAATCGCGCTTTCCTTGATACGGCTGGCGGGTGTGCCGGTGGCGGCTCCCTCTGCGAATCTATCCAGCAAACCCAGCCCCACATGCGCCGCCCACGTGCTTGAGGATTTATCAGGTGGAATCGATTATCTCGTGGATGGGGGTCCCACAAGCATCGGTGTTGAGTCTACTGTGCTTGATTTAACGGCGGATCCCCCGGCCTTGCTGCGCCCAGGCGGCGTTACAGCCGAGGAAATTAGGGGGGTGGTGGGTGAAGTGGAGGTGAACCCTAAAGCGTCTTCCGTGAAGTCTCCGGGATTGAAGTACCGACACTACTCCCCCCAAGCCCGGGTGGTGCTCGCCGACCCCCAAAACATTCAAGGGGAGGCCGACAAGTACATGGCTAAATCCCTGAGGGTGGGGGTTATGACAACAACTGACAGGGATATTGAAGCCCACGTAATCCATCGCGTAGGAGGCAACTTGGATGAAGTAGCCCGAAACCTTTATGCCACGCTTAGGAGATTCGACGAAGACGGAGTCAACGTGATAATCGCAGAAAAAGTCGGCGAAAAAGGTTTGGGACATGCGATCATGAATCGACTGAAAAAAGCAAGCCAACAAAAATAAACTGGATTAAGTAGTCCAAGAAACTAGCACACAAAAAAAATTCTGGGCTCCTTCTCTTGGAAAAACCAGCAAACCCTCCTAACCTAGTCACAGAAAAGCCAAACAATATTGCAAATAAATTCGGGTTTATTAGATTTAAGAACCGTCAATTGAATCCCACATAACTGGTGGGAGTAAGCCTTTGCAATAAAGTGCCCCCATGTCTCCGCTATCCAGGGCGTTTATCCCTATCCTAATTTTAACTGCATCTTTCGCTGCTTCGGAGGCGGATCGGTTTTTTATTGGATTCATCCATACCACAATCCCCAGCATCCAACATATGGGCCTTATACTCTGTGCAAAAACAACTATATAGAGTTATGCGGCGTTATGAATTAATTTGTGAATTAATGATTCCAGGAATACCAAATTCAACGAACGTAGTGGCCTGATTGCAACAAACAAGGTTTATCTATACTTTTTTTTGTGATTTTATTTATTCCTTTATTTTTGTTGGTGTTTTTTCATTCGTGTTAGAGCTTCGTTTATGGTGTCTTTGGATACGCTGTAGGAGCATCTTATGTGTCCTTCTCCGGCGGGTCCGAAGGTTTGGCCTGGTACTACCGCTACTTTCGCTTTTTTGAGGAGTTCCTCTGCATATTTTTCGCTGGTTTTGCCTGTTTCCTTGATGCTGGGGAAGGTGTAGAAGGCTCCTTTAGGTGTTATACACTCGATTCCCGGCAACTCATTCAGTCCTTTCACCAGCAGCCTGCGCCGGGCGTCATATTCCCGGACCATCTCTTTCACATGCTTCTTAGCCTTAAATGATTCCAGCGCCGCATACTGGCTGATTGTGGGCGCACACAACATGGTGTATTGGTGGATCTTCATCATCGCCTCAACAACCTCATTCGGACCCGCAGCGTAACCCAGCCGCCAGCCGGTGAACGCAAACCCCTTACTGAACCCGTTGATTGTAATCGTCCTCTCCCGCATCCCAGGCAAAGAAGCAAGGCTCACGTGCCTGCGCCCGTCATACATTAAATCCTCATACAACTCATCTGAGACCACCCACAAATCATGGTCAACTGCGACCTGCGCGATCTCCCGCAAAGCCTCAGGCTTAATCACGCTACCCGTAGGGTTATTGGGGGAGGCAACAATCAAAGCCCGAGTCTTGCCCGAAATCTTTTCCTCAACATCCTCTGCCGTCAACTCAAACTCATTTTCCTCCCTCACAGGCACCCCCACCGGCTTTCCATAGGAAAACCAGACACACGGTTTATAGCTCACATAAGACGGCTCAGGCACCAACACCTCATCCCCTGGATTCAAAAGCGCCCGGAAAACCAAATCCAAAGCCTCACTCGTACCTGAAGTCACGAGAACCTCGTCCTCCGGGTCAACCCTAACCTTATTTTCTCTGAGAAGTTTTTCTGCGATCCTCTCACGCAACTCAATCAAACCCCAGTTACTGGTATAAGAAGTATAATCCGATTCAATCGCCGACACCGCCCCCCACTTCAAGGGATCAGGGGTCGGGAAATCAGGCTCACCCACCCCCAAACTAACGATGCCCTTACTCTGCGATACTAACTCAAAAAACCGCCGGATACCGGAATAAGGAATCTCACTAACCCTTCTTGACACCATCTTCTATTTATTCTATGGAGACAACGGAAGCCTCTTGTTTTTCTCGTCAAAAAACCCGACACCCTCACGCTTAAACTCCCGGAGAAGAATATGGGTGTACGTGCCGATAATCTCTTTTTTCGGCGCCAACGTTTCAGTCACAAAATCACTTATCTCATCCAGAGAA
>WJJK01000216.1 GCA_014729705.1 Candidatus Altarchaeales archaeon
CAAGTCAGCTGCGGAATTAAGGTTATGCTTGTTACCAGAGGACAGGTCGTCTGCGACAACCACGGAATAATTCTTCTCAATTAAGGCGTCAACGAGATTGCTTCCGATGAAACCCGCACCCCCTGTGACAAGAACACGCATCAAACAAAATATTGGGGACACACAAATAAAACAATGAGATGACAAAGACCCTATTTGTTAAACTAAATTCCACATATATTACACCTTTAGTCCACTTTTGGTGGTAATATGTATAAATCAGTTAAAATTTCGGAATCCGCCTACAGGCAGGCTAAAAAACTTAGAAAAGATCTTGAAAAAACTGAGAGCTACTTAGGCATACATAAAGTTAGTTTAAGTGAGGCAATCAATTTCGCAATCCTAAACACAGCCAATAAAATTGAGAGAAGAAGACTTAAAGATTCAGCATCCGGGTGGTCTGATATTGACCAAAAAATAATAAAGGAGATATACAAAACAAGACTAGATAACTCCACCCGATGCGTGGAGCTATGACCTACCTAATTGACACCGACGTATGCATTGAATATCTTAGAGGCGACAACGAAGTTGTTGGCTTCATATTGGATCAGGATCCAGTGTACGCATCTATAATAACCTATGCAGAGTTGAGTTTTGGTGCTTAAAAATCCCAGAACAAAAAGAAACACCAAAAAAAACTTGATACTTTCATGACAGGGGTAGAATCAATAAATCTAGATAAAAACATATGCCAACGATACGTTCAGACAAAAACAAACTTAATAAAAAAAGGCAAACCCACAGGAGATTTCGACTTATGGGTTGCCTGCACATGCCTTGAGTATAATCTGACACTTACAACAAGAAACCTCAAACACTATGAAAACATAGACCAACTAAAAACAAGATGTGTTTAAATATATGTATTTACATAGTTTTATGTATGGAGGATAGGACTACTATCCAGGTTTCCGAGCACCTGAGAAGAAAGCTTAAGGTCTTGGCCGCAGAAAGAGACACAAGCTACCAAAACCTCCTCAAAGACATGACAGCCGTCTTCCAAGAGCTTGACGCAAACCAAACCATAGTTTCGCTCCCCACCCCAATTTACAAGAAAATCGCAGAAAAAATCAGCGGCACCGACTTTAAGTCGGTAAGTGAATACGTGACATTCACCCACAGAACCCTTCTGGGGGAGCAGGGCTCATCTGAGGAGAAAAACCTTGAGGCCGTAAAGAAAAGACTCAAAAAGTTGGGGTACCTATAAAATGGATTACTTGGATGCCTTGGAGTCGGAAGCCATCTACATAATGCGTGAGGCTAAAAAGAAGTTCAGAAAAATCGGCATGCTCTGGAGCATCGGCAAAGACTCAACCACCATGATCGGCTTAGCCCGGAAAGCCTTCTACGGGCGCGTGCCCTTCCCAGTCATATACATAGACACAGGCAAACACTTCAAAGAGATGTATGAATTCCGAGACAAATGCGTAGACGAATGGAGCCTAAACTTGATTGTCTCAAAAAACATGAAAGCAGACGAAGAGAGGATAGGCCCAGAGGATAAGATAGCCTGCTGCGACCTTCGGAAAACCCAGGCGCTTAAGGAGACCATCAAAGAACATAAATTCGAGGCGCTTTTCCTCGGCATAAGACGCGATGAACACGGCGTACGCGCTAAAGAGAGGGTGTTTAGCCCGAGAAACCAGGATTTCCGTTGGGACTACAAAAACCAGGCCCCCGAGTTGTGGGACCAATACAAGACGAACGCCAGTCAAAGCCAACACCTAAGGGTGCACCCGATACTATCGTTTACGGAGCTTGATGTTTGGAGATACATCAAGCGCGAGAATCTGCCGGTAAACCCGCTTTATTTCGCAGGAGCAAGGCAGAAGGGGAAAAGATACAGGAGCCTGGGCTGTGAAACGTGCACAGGCCCCACCGAAAGCAACGCCGAGACGGTGGACGAGATTATCGAGGAGATCAAATCAACTAAAACCGCGGAGAGGTCGGGGCGCGCGCAAGACAAGGAGGAGGCAGATGCGATGCAGAAACTAAGGGCATTGGGGTACATGTAAAAATGGAGGTAACAAGAGCCAGATCCCTTGTTAAGGCAGTGAGCTGGCGGGTGATCGCAACACTCACAACCGTTGGCTTGATTTTCCTATTCACAGGGAAACTCGTCTTAGCCTTGGAGGTTGGAGCCATCGAAGTCGTATTAAAGATACTGTTCTACTACCTCCATGAGCGGGGTTGGTCGCTTGTGGGCTGGGGAGTCCGGAGGAAAAAATGCGCACAGACAATCTGAAACTCGTGATAGTCGGACACGTGGACCACGGGAAATCCACGCTCATAGGCAGATTATTTTATGACACAGACAGCCTGCCTGAAGGAAAGATACAGGAGATCAAAGAAGTATGCGAGGCCCAAGGCAAAGACATGGAGTTCGGATACGTGATGGACAACCTCTCAGAGGAGAGGGATCAAGGCATCACCATAGACACCACCCAAACCTACTTTAAAACAAAGCAACGCGACTACGTCATAATAGACGCCCCAGGCCACGTGGAGTTCATAAAAAACATGATAACAGGGGCAAGCCAAGCACACGCTGCGATACTGATTGTGGACGCAGCCGAAGGAGTCAAACAACAGACCAGACGGCACGCATACATCCTCTCCATGCTCGGACTCAAACAAGTGATAGTGGCAGTGAACAAACTCGATAAAATAGATTTCAGCCAGAGAGAATACCGGGGGGTGCGGAAGGAAGTCAAAGAATTCCTAAAAACAATAAACATCACACCCACCTACTTCATACCCATATCAGCCCGTGAAGGCGACAACATCGCCAAAGAAAGCAGCAAGATGAGCTGGTATGAGGGCCCCACGGTGTTGACGGCGCTTGACAGCTTTAAACCCCCCAGGGACCCCGACGATAAACCCCTCATACTCCCCATCCAAGACGTCTACAAATACGACGACGAACGGATTGTGGCAGGCAAAATAGCGCAAGGCACGATAAAGCCCAGAGAGGACGTGGTGGTGCAGCCCACGGGGATGCAGACAAAAATCAAGGCAATCGTGGAATGGGAGTCGGACCAAGACAACCCGTTTGGAGGGGGAGACTACGCGCACCCAACTTCAGCGTCCTCAGGCAAAAGCACAGGGGTAACGTTAACCGAACCCCTCTTCTGCGATCGCGGTCAAGTCATAACCCAAAAAGACCATCAACCCCGGGTTGTGAATGAATTTAAGGCGCACATCTTCTGGCTTGACAAAAAACCCTACAGAAAGGGGGAGAGAATAACAATCAAACTCGCAACCCAGGAGGTCTTATGCGAGATAAAACGTATTAGGCGGGTGATAGACTCCTCAACCCTCAAGGTGCTTTCAGAAGACGCAGGCGAGATCGGAAACCGGGAGGTGGCCGACGTTGAAATCAGTTTACCCGAGAAAATGGTTGTGGAAGACTTCAACGAAACCCCGCAGCTTGGCAGGTTCGTATTGGATCGGCATGACACCGTCGCAGGAGGAATAATAACGGGGTGGGTAACGTGATCGTGGTATACGCCATAGACGCGCTGGAACACATTTTAGTTGAAAAATTCCAAAACAAAAACCTGATGCAGACCACCTACGGCAAAACAGACATCACCCAGTTCAGCCAACCCAGGACGATGGTGCTTTGGTCAAGCTTTATGACCTGCGAAGACAAGGAGCAGGCAGTGCTTTCCTTGGGGGACGAGAAGATGTGGGGGGTTAGATGGCCCCTTGAGGAGACGTTCTTCAAAGAATTCAAGAACCCCAAAATCATTGATCTTCCCGGATTCAACTACGACATGGACGTCCACGACAAATCCCGGGCGCTTTTGAAGGAATACTTTGAATCAGAGGACAGGCAAACGAAGGCGGAAGTGAAAAAGCAATACAACCAAGACGCCTACCAACACCACCGAAGCGTTAAAAAAGAGTTCCTAGAATCGCTTGAAGACGGCCATGATTTCGTGTTAGGCTACTTCAGCGCAGCAGACGTATTAGGGCACTTGAACTTCGGCAACAAAACCATGATGCGCATGATATACAAGGACCTGGATGAAATAGCAGCTGAGGTTCAAAAGAAAACAGACAAAATCCTTGTCTTATCCGACCACGGGATGAAGGCTATCGGCGAGTTCGGCGATCACTCCGAATACGGATTCTACAGCACAAGCTGGGAGAGCAACCTAGAGCACCCAAGGATAACGGACTTCGGCGACATATTAACCCGACTTTAAACGTTTTATTACTGCGTTAACCTAATAATCCCCTATTATGGATGATATTAAACGTGTCTCAACCGGCCTGAAAACCTTGGATGACGTGCTGGAAGGCGGATTGATTAAGGGGGACTTCTACATCATAACAGGCGGCCCGGGGTTGGGTAAAACCACGCTTGCCATGCACTATGCGATTGCAGGGGTTGAGGAAGGAGAACGCACCCTATACATAAGCTTGGATGAGGAGCCCATCAAGATGGCCAGGAACATGGCTCGAGTCGGATTCAACCTATTGAAGGCTAAGGAATCCGGTAAATTCCTTTTCTTCAAAACCGACCCCTACAAAATCAAAAGCGTCCTTGAGAAAGGCAACATGATCATATCAGACCGCGTGGAAAACTTCAAACCCGAGAGGATAGTATTCGACAGCCTAACCGATTTCGCAGTGCAATTCGAATCCGAAAGCAAAATAAGAAGCCAGATAGAACGGCTACTATACATCACCCACAGCTGGGGGGAGGGCGACGAAAAACCCACAGTACTATTCACAGTAGATCAAACAGAGGACTACTCAACCCAAGTCGAGGAATTCCTAGTGGACGGAGTCATAAAACTGAGGAGGATACAGACAGGCAAAGAAGTAAACAAAACCCTGCAGATAACTAAAATGCGGGGCACCAACTTCAAACCAACCCTAATGCTATACAACATAAAACCCGGACAAGGATTCAACCTACAGCCAAACGCACCCATAATGGGGCTATAATTTTTCTACGCCGTTTTCGGTTATGTATCCTGTCACGTATTTTTTGGGTGTTACGTCGAAGGCTTGGTTGAGGCAGCGGGAGTTTTTAGGCGCTATCTGTATCCGCCTCATAGTGCCTTCTTCTGTGAACCCCCACATACCCGATACCTCGGATTCGTCTCGGTTTTCAATGGGAATCTCCGTGCCTGATGCAAGATCACTGTGGAATGTGGATGTGGGGGCTGCGACATAGAAGGGTATGTTGTTTTCAGCTGCTAACACCGCTTTTGTGTAAGTGCCTACCTTGTTTGCGACATCCCCGTTCCCGGCTACGCGGTCGGCTCCCACAATCACTAAATCGATTTCCCCCCTGCTCATAAGGCTTCCTGCAGTGTTGTCTGCGATAACCGTGTGGTCTATCCCCGCCTCAACCAGCTCCCAGGCAGTCAACCGAGACCCCTGACAGCGGGGGCGGGTCTCATCCACCCACACATGAAAGTCAACGCCTTTTTCTTTTGCAACCCGCATGGGCGCTGTCGCAGTGCCCCAGTCCACGCAACCCAAAGCGCCTGCATTACAGTGAGTCAATAGATTCATACCGTCTTCGATCAATTCTGCACCATGTATGCCGATTTTTTCGCATCTAGCCGCTGATTCATCGGCGTATTTCTGGGCTATTTCACTTCCGTTTCCACCGTCATGGTTTTCTTTAAAATAGTTTATGGCGTGGAAGAGGTCGTAGGCTGTGGGACGGGTTGCGGCTAAAAGTTTTTCCGCCTCCGCCAACCTATCCGCTAACGCGCCCTGTGCCATCCCGAAACACGCGCAGGCGCCGATTGCAGGCGCACCCCGCACAACCATAGAAGAAATCGCATCCGCAGTCTCCTTAAAATCCCTGCACTCATGTATCTCGAAGCGGTGGGGTAGAAGAGGTTGATTTATCATCTTAACCACGCCGTCTTCAAGCCAAAGCGTCCGGTAATCTCTTCCCTCAGCCTTCATTTTTTTTGGGGAAAAAAATAAACTTTTCTTAGGTGATTAGTTGGGAAAATAAATAAATTCAGGGAAGCCTATTGAGGCGTCTAAAGATTTTAAGCCATCCATCAATTAGGAGTATATCCTTTTATTTATATGGGGGGCCGGCTAAGTTATGTGCTCATGTTTTTTTTATTTGAGGTGGAAGCTTGTTTGACGCAATCCTTCAACAAATAATATACATCAAAGACATACCAACAGAGCTTTTAGATGAGGCAATAACTGCAGGTGAATTACGGGTTGGCAACATCATAGGACTGTATGTGCGCCCGAAACTAACCGGAGACAAGACCCTAATCGAGTTGAAACTACAAAAAAAAGGCCAGGAGAGGCTGCTTCAAAAAGGGCAGACACTACCCCTAAAACAATGCGGGCAGATATACTGTCTGCGGGAGGAGTGGCGGGATTTCCTTGGCAGAAGAAATCAAACAGAGAATAAATCAATGTCAGTGGTACTCCCCCTGTGCATGCGTTCAACCAAAAAAACACTCTGCAAAAGGGTGCGCCCCACCCCCACCACACCGTGACCGGCTATCACTACGTAGGGGCTTTTCTCAATCAACTCAGCCACATGTATAGCCTGATCCTTGGTGCCGTATTCGGTTTCAGGGGTTACGGGAACAAATGATGGGGGGCCCTCAACCATCTTCATATCATGCACATGCACCACCGCATTAACGTTAGGATAAGTGTCATATATCAGCCAATGCATCGGCACTTCAGAGGAAGGCTCCAGGGAGCCGATTACGCTGGCCTTCCTGCCGTCGAAGCCCTCAACCTCAACCAGTTGAGTGGTTGAAAGCTCCCTCTTGTTAATGCCGCCGGGGGTTATCAAAAAACCCCCGCCTAATCTCACGCTCAGGTTGCCTGCGTTCTCAGGCGTCAACCCAAGAGCGTCCATAAAATGGCTGGCTAAGACTAGGTCCACCGCCTGAGAACCCCATTCCCTGGCCGAGCCAGTGAAGACTGTCTCGAACTTTCTGCCAACGTACTCCTCCGTCATTGTTGAAACTAATTTATAGCAAACCCACCTAAATACTTGGGACAAACAAAATGAGCCAAGTAAAGGATATGGGCCTCGCAAGCCAGGGCAGGAACAAAATCGAGTGGGCAGCCGACCACATGCCTGTGTTGATGAAGATTAGAGACGAGTTTCAGCAAACCAAGCCTTTGAACGGCGCCAAAGTAGGATTCGCCTTGCACGTTACAAAGGAGACCGCGGTTTT
This sequence comes from Candidatus Altarchaeales archaeon, assembly GCA_014729705.1. Classification (GTDB taxonomy): domain Archaea; phylum Altiarchaeota; class Altiarchaeia; order IMC4; family SCGC-AAA252-I15; genus WJJK01. Next base: position 7,245 of record WJJK01000216.1, read on the forward strand.
GGTTGAAACCCTCATAGCGGGCGGGGCGGAAGTGGCGATAACAGGATGCAACCCGCTTTCAACGCAAGACGACGTGGCAGCCGCATTAGCTAAGGAGGGTGTGGACGTCTACGCCTGGAGGGGGGAGACCAACCAAGAGTATTACGATAACATAAACAAGGTACTGGATCATAAACCCCAGATTACGATAGACGACGGCGCAGACCTGATCTTCACGGTACACAAAAAAAGAACCGAGCTTTTAGACGAAATAATGGGGGGGTGTGAGGAAACCACCACAGGCATCATAAGGCTTCGGGCGATGGAGAAAGACAATGCGTTGAAGTACCCGGTGATGGCCACCAACGACGCAGACACTAAACACATGTTCGACAACCACTATGGAACCGGTCAAAGCACCATAGACGGGATACTCCGGGCTACGAGCGTGCTTTTCGCAGGGAAGAATGTGGTTGTCGCAGGATACGGTTGGTGCGGCAGGGGCGTTGCAGCCCGCGCGGAGGGGATGGGCTCAAACGTGATAGTAACTGAAGTTGATCCAACGCTTGCGCTGCGTGCGGCCATGGACGGCCACAGGGTTATGAGTATGGATGAGGCGGCAGCATTGGGAGACATCTTCATAACGGTTACAGGCGACCGAGACATCATCATGAGAAAACACTTCGATAAAATGAAGTCAGGCGCGGTAGTCGCAAACGCAGGCCACTTCAATATAGAGATAGACACAGAAGGTTTAGACGAGATTACGAAGGAGAAGAAGGATATAAGAGACAACGTCACCCAACACACACTCATGGATGAGAGGAAAATCTATTTGCTCGCGGAAGGACGACTCGTTAACCTCGCAGCCGCTGAAGGCCATCCAAGCGAAGTCATGGATATGAGCTTCGCCAACCAAGCCCTAGCATCCAAATACGTTTGGGAAAACAAACTTGAAGCCCAAGTCCACAGGATACCGAAGGAAATAGATGAGCGGGTGGCGAAGATGAAGCTTGACACCATGGGCGTGGAAATAGATAAGCTGACGGATGCTCAGAGAAAGTATCTTGAAAGCTGGGAGGAGGGGACTTAAGAGGTGAGTGAACCTGAACCCACAAAAGCAACTGAAAAAGGTAAAGTCGATAAAAAACAGTTGGAGGAGCTTATTTTAGGTGGGGAAAAAATAAGGCGGCTGAAGAAAAAACACCCTAAAACATACAAGCAGGTGTTGGACAAACTTGTTTCAGCCGAAAGCCTTGGAGCTGAAGTTAAGGAGGGTAAAGTTGTTTGGCCCGGTTTAACCAACCCAGGCAGGAGTGCGTGGGTGAACTCCTTCACCCCCGAAGACCATATAC
>WJJK01000217.1 GCA_014729705.1 Candidatus Altarchaeales archaeon
AAGAAAAAAAATGAAAGCAGTAATACCTGCCGCAGGGCTTGGCACGAGGTTTCTCCCAGCCACCAAAGCTATGCCCAAAGAGATGCTTCCACTGGTTGATAAACCAGCGATTCAATTTGTGGTTGAGGAGTGCGTTGACTCGGGGATAGACGACATACTCATAATAACGGGCCGAGGCAAAAGATCCATAGAGGATCACTTTGACCACAGCTTCGAGCTTGAACACACACTCGATGAGAAAGGCAAAGAGAATCTTTTAAACCTAGTTGAACGCATATCGGATTTAGTTGACATCCACTACATCCGCCAGAAAAAAGCATTAGGTTTAGGGCATGCTATACTTCGCGCTAAAAAACACGTGGAAGACGAACCCTTCTGCGTTCTGCTTGGAGACGACATCGTATTCTCCGACACCCCCTGCATCAAACAATGCCTGGGTCGGTTCAACGAAAAAAAGGGTTCAGTCATCGCAGTCGAATCAGTACCGAAACAAATGATCTCCTCATACGGTATCGTGGATGGCAAGGAATTAACGGACGGCTTGTTTGAGGTGGCTGACTTGGTTGAGAAACCCAAACCCCAAAACGCGCCATCCAACCTAGGCATAATAGGCAGATACGTGTTGACGCCCGAAATATTTGACGTCCTATCGGAAACAGGCAAAGGCCACGGCGGGGAGATACAGTTAACTGATGCGATGAAGCAACTAAACAAGAACCAGGATTTCTATGCCTTAAAGTTTAAGGGCGTGCGATACGACCTCGGAAATAAACTGGATTACTTGAGGGCCACGGTAAACTACGCCCTGATGAGAGAGGATCTAAGAGACGGATTCCGGGATCTTTTGGAGGGTCTTTAGATGAGGGTGCTGGTGACCGGGGGCGCAGGGTTCCTGGGAAGCCACCTATGCGAAAGACTTGTTGAAGAAGGTGATGAAATCATATGCATGGATAACCTCATTACCTCGGATTTATCAAACGTATCTTCAGTTAAAGACGAAGGGAAATTCACCTTCATAAAACACGACGTCTCAGAGAAAATAAAAATTGAAGGCGACCTTGATTTCGTACTGCATTTTGCAAGCCCCGCATCCCCAGTTGACTACTTAAACCACCCCATAAAAACCCTTAAAGTCGGCTCCCTTGGCACACACAACACCCTGGGCCTTGCCAAGGCTAAAGACGCTAAATACCTTCTCGCCTCAACAAGCGAGGTATACGGAGATCCCCTTAAACACCCCCAAAAAGAATCCTATTGGGGTAACGTGAACCCCGTGGGCCCTCGATGCGTATATGATGAATCCAAGAGATTCGCTGAAGCCCTCACAATGGCTTACCACAGGAAACACGGCCTTGACACAAGGATTGTGAGGATATTCAACACCTACGGGCCGAGGATGAGGAAGGGTGATGGGCGGGTGATACCCAACTTCATAAACCAGGCTTTATCCAACCAACAGTTAACGGTATACGGCGACGGATCCCAGACTAGAAGCTTCAACTACGTAGACGATGAGGTGGAGGGCTTCCTATCTTTGATGAAGACAGATTACCCCTTGCCCCTGAACATCGGGAACCCGGTTGAGAAAACAATACTTGAGTTGGCTGAAATCATAATAGAGTTGACCGACTCCGAATCAAAGATTGGATACGAAAAGCTGCCTGAAGACGATCCTAAAACCCGCTGCCCCGACATATCCCTTGCCGAAGAAACACTTGGTTGGAGGCCTAAAACGGATCTTAGAGAAGGTCTTGTTAAGACAATCGACTACTTCAAGGGCCGACTAGATTCAAAATAATAAAGCTCACGGATATCCATAAAAAAAGCGAGGCAAGAATTTGGGGGTCCGTGAAAACTAGGTGGGTTTTACGAGCGAGCACATGATTCTCCCGTGAGAGGTATAGATACCTGAATACGATGAACGTGGCAAAGGGTATAGTCAACATCATCGCCCCGCCTTCATGGACTTCGATTGTGTAGAGGCTGTAGTTTACTAACAGGATCGCGGCACACAAAAACATCAACCGATCAAGAAGATCCCTGGAGTATACTTCGTAAACCGCCTTATGTTGGATTGCGTTGCCACCTAGAAGACTTAATTCAACTCTTCTTTTGCTTAAAGCCAGAACCAGTGCCAGGAAAAAAACGGTGGAGATAAGCCAGGCGGAGGCGGGCACGGAAATCAAAAAAGCCCCTGAAACAGCCCGTAAAAGAAAATTAAAGGCTATTACGTGTATGTCTATGAACGCGATTCTTTTAAGCCAGACACTGTATAGGGTGCTTGAAATAAATAAGGCTAACACGAAAAACAAGAAAACGGGGGACAGATAATAAGCTATAAACACGGATGATGCGAAAAGAACAAGAGATGTTGCATAGGCTTCAAAAACCGTCACCTTGCCTGAGGCTATGGGCCTGTTTTTTTTCTCAGGATGAAGTCGATCCCCCTCAACATCCTTTATGTCGTTTAGTATGTAGTATGACGAGGATACCAGGCAAAGGGAGACGAAGCCAAGAATTGTTTCAAACAAGTAGTCAAGGTTCAGCAGGTTGTTTGTGAAAAAAAGCGCAAGGAAGACCACCAGATTCTTGTACCACTGTTGCACCCTCAAAAGATCCGCGTATTTACGCATAAGCACATATTAGTTTTTAATCTTATAATCTAATCTCTATGCTCAAAGGGAGTGGTGTAGTTGACTGATAAAGATAAAGTTGATATTAACCTGCTTAAATCCAAGGCCCAAAGCGTCAGAAGAACCATATTAAATATGACTTCCACCGCCAAGTCAGGCCACCCCGGTGGTTCCCTCTCCGTCATAGACCTGCTGGTATCCCTCTACTTCTATGAGCTTCACCACGACCCACAGGACCCAGAATCCGGTGAACGGGATCGCCTAGTACTATGTAAAGGCCACGCCGCCCCCGCATTATATGGGGTGTTGGCTGAGTCGGGTTACTTCCCCCGGGAGGAGTTAAATAAGCTTAGGAAAATAAACAGCATGCTTGAAGGGCACCCCTGCCGTAAATCGATTCCAGGCATCGACGCCTCAACCGGCAGCCTGGGTCAGGGTCTTTCAATCTCCTGCGGCATGGCTGCATCAGCTAAACTAGCAGGCCAGAAACACCGCGTTTACGCTATACTGGGGGACGGGGAAATCCAGGAAGGCCAGGTTTGGGAGGCGGCAATGGCGGCATCCCACTATAAACTCGACAACCTATGCGCGGTTCTAGATAGAAACTGCCTGCAAATAGACGGAGGCACAGAAGAGGTTATGTCGATCGAGCCGGTTGTGGATAAATGGCTTTCCTTCGGATGGAATGTCTTAACCTGCAACGGACACAGCTTCGAAGAGATCACGGAAGCCTTTGACAGGGTCCGCAACCATCAGAACCGGCCGACAATAATCATAGCCAAAACAACCAAGGGCAAGGGAATCTCTTTTATGGAGGGAGTTAAGGAATACCACGGCAGACCCTTGAACCCCGATGAATTGACTTGTGCACTGGAGGAACTTGCGTAAATGGATTTTAACTTAGATGAAAAGAAACACACGAGAGCCGCCTACGGAGAAACCCTTCTGCGTTTAGGGGAGGTTAAACCCAACATGGTTGTGTTGGATGCGGACTTATCCTCCTCAACCAAGACCTCAATGTTCGCAGACAAATACTCTAACCGATTCTTTAACGTAGGTTGTGCAGAGCAAAACCTGATGGGCATGGCAGCGGGATTCGCCCTTGAAGGCAGGACTGTTTTCGCAAGCTGTTTTGCCATGTTCGGCGTAGGCCGCGCCTGGGAGCAGATACGAAACAGCATAGCCTACGACGCCCTAAACGTCAAGATAGTTTTATCCCATGCGGGTTTAACGGTAGGCCAAGACGGGTCAAGCCACCAAATAATCGAAGACCTGTCTCTTATGCGTGTCATACCCAATATGCGGGTTATGGTGCCTGCTGACTATGTTGAGACCGAGAAAATGATTGAATACGTTGCAGACGTGCCGGGACCCGCATACATCCGTTTATCGCGCGAGAAAACCCCGAGCATATACAGTGACTACGACCCTGACTTCGCCAAACCCCAGACATTGATTGACGGATCAGATGTCACACTCTTCTCCTGCGGCTTGATGGTTGCAGAAGCCTTAAAGGCGCATGAAAAACTCAGCCAACAAGAAATATCCGCTGAAGTAGTCAACGTCCACACCCTAAAGCCGCTGCCCGGCGACGACATAGTCGATTCGGTTAAGAAAACCGGGGCGGCGGTAACCTGCGAGGAACACAGCATCCATGGAGGCTTAGGGGGTGCAATCTCCGAAATCCTCTGCGAGAATTATCCCACGCCACTTAAGAAAATAGGGGTGGGAGACGTATTCGGCAGATCAGGCAGCGCCCAGGATCTTATGGCAGCCTACAACCTCACCTCAGACGACATAGTGGAGGCCGCGAAGAAAGCTGTCAACCAAAAACACTAAGTTAAATACTTATTGTCACATATTATTAACACAGGAACATTCAATCAAGGGTTTGGCATCCTCTACCAGCCCCAGTAGTTCCCCCAAGTCAGATCCATCAAGACGATCACTCAACAAAAAAATAAGGGGTAAAAAACATTTGGTTGGGAGTCGATGACGGGTGGGTCTGGCTCTAGGAATAAAAAAGAAAGACTTCATTTACGTCTTCTTCAACGCTTCAATGAATTTCTGGTTTTGTTTCCTTGTTCCAACAGTCACCCGCAGGTATTGTCCCCTGAATCCCTTGAATTCCCCGAAACACCTAACTATCACGCCTTCTTCAAACAGTCTCTGATACACGTCCCCCGCCTTCTTGGGCGAGACGTCAAACAATATGAAGTTAGCCCAGCTTTCCGTAGGCCGGTATTTCTTTGCGATCTCCATAAAGAGGGTTTGTCTTTGTTTTTTGATTTCCGAAACACTCTGCCTCATATACTCTATGTCGTCTAATGCGGCTAGGGCCGCCTCCTGAGCGAGTACATTGACGTTGAATGGGGGTTTCACCTTCTTCAAAGCATCCGCTATCTCGGGGGATGAAATGCTGTATCCCAGCCGCAAGCCCGCTAACCCGAAGGATTTGGCGAAGGTCCTAAGGACGATAAGATTATCATATGATGCGAGCAGTTCAACGGAATCCTGATTCATGAACTCCGCATAAGCCTCATCAACCACGGTCGGCTTACCTTCATTTAAAACCCTGATTAGATCTTTTCTCTTTATTTTGGTGCCTGTGGGGTTGTTGGGGTTGCAGAGGAAGAATAAATTAGCCTCCTTTTTTTTCTCAAGATAAGCCTCCACGTTAAATGAAAACCCCGCATCAAGAGGGGCTTCAACGTATTCTTGTCCAAGTATCTGCGAGACTAAGCGGTATTCCGCGAAACTTGGGTGCTGCCCTAAAACCGGCCCCCTGAAAGCCGTGATGAGAAGCGTTATCAATTCATCGGATCCATTGCCTAAAACAATGTTTTTCGCATCAACACCGGTGTATTGAGCTATCTTACGTTGAACCACCGCGTCTTTATAGGGGTATACGTGGATCCTGGATGCCGCCTCCCGCACTCTCTCAACCACTTTAGGGCTTGCGCCGTACCCGTTTTCGTTGCTTGCGAGCTTCAGCTTACCTTCAACCATTTCGCCCGGAACATAAGGCTTCAAACCCTTAACCCAGGGTTTCAGGGATTCCTCTAATTCAAACATTTTTACGTTGCTTCTAATATATGGGTGATGAGCATACATAAAGCCTTTATCCTGGCAGGCGGAAAAGGCACGCGATGCCGCCCCCTAACCTATGAGACCCCTAAGGCTTTAATCCCCGTCCACGGCAAGCCTATAATACAGCATCAAATAGAGCTTCTAAGAGACTATGGCGTGGAAGAGATAATCCTGTCAATCGGCTATCTAGGGGATCAACTCCTGCGGGAATTCAAAGACGGATCAGAACACTCAGTCAAGATAAGCTACGTCCAGGAGGATATGCCCTTGGGGACAGCCGGCCCGCTACACCTTGCTAAAGACCGTTTAACCGAGTCGTTCTACATGCTTAATTCAGACGTATTAACTGACATAAACCTAGGCGAGTTCTCCGATTTCCACAGGAAACTTGGGGTGTCCGCGTCCATTGCCTTGACGCCTGTGGATGATCCGTCAAGCTATGGAGTGGTGTCGCTTGAAGGCGACAAGGTTTTGGAGTTCTCAGAGAAACACGAAACCCAAAAGAAGTCGAATCTCATAAACGCAGGCATATACATTATTGAGCCTAACGTAATAGGCAGGGTGCCTGAGGGCAAGGCGATGATGGAGCGGGATGTTTTCCCTAAACTAGCCTCCGAAAAAAAACTTGCCGGCTACCGCGGGGACTTTAGGTGGTATGATTCCGGAACCCTCGAAAAATACGAGAGGGCTGAAGAAAAGTGGGGTAAATAAAATATGAGCATATACCGCGCATACGACATTAGGGGGATATATGGAGAGGATCTATTGGACGAGACTGCAGAAGACATAGGCAAGGCATACGCCACCTACTCAGATGCAAAAAAAGTTGCGGTGGGATTTGACGCCCGACTGAGCTCGCCCGCCCTCTCTGAAGCCTTGATCAGGGGGTTAACTTCCTCAGGCGTGAACGTCATAGACATCGGCCTTGTGCCCACACCCGTACTTTATTATGCAATAATTTCCCGTGAACTTGACGGCGGGATCATGGTAACCGGAAGCCATAATCCCCCGGAATATAACGGCTTCAAGTTATGCGTCAAAGACGCGGCATCCCTTTATGGGCCCCAGATCACCAAGATCGGGGAAATCATCCAGAAAAAGGATTTTAAGAAGGGATCAGGGGAACTCCAAGAGGAAGACGTTAAAGCCGACTACCTCTCTTTCTGCGAACAAAATCTCAAAGTCGAAGGCCACCCTAAAGTGGTTTTGGATTGTGGTAATGGGGCGGCGGGAGTTGTAGCACCCGAGTTGTTTCATAGACTAGGTTGTGAGGTCACTGAATTATTCAGCGAACCAGACGGTTCCTTTCCCAACCACCCCGCAGACCCGACTGAGGATGAGAACCTGGGGGACTTAATACAGAAGGTCAAGGAGGTTGAAGCAGACGTTGGCCTGGCTTTTGACGGGGACGGCGACCGCGCGGGATTTGTGACAGAGGAAGGAAAAATAATTAGGGGTGATCAAGCCTTAATCCTTTTCTCGAGACAAATCCTTGAAAGACACCCTAAGGCTAAAATCATTTTCGAGGTTAAATGCACTCAAGGATTGCTTGAAGACATTAAAGCCAATGGGGGGCAGCCTATCATGTATCGAACGGGACATAGTTTCATCAAAAAGAAGCTTAAGGATTCAGGCGCTCTTCTTGCAGGCGAGATGAGCGGACACTTTTATTTCGCAGACAAATACCCGGGATACGACGATGGGATATACGCCTCCGCGCGGATGGTGGAGCTTTTCACAGGATACGGGGAGAGCATGTCCCAGCTTGTATCCTCCCTGCCTGAATTCGTTTCAACCCCTGAATTAAAGATTAACGTACCCGAGCAACGGAAGTTCCCTTTGGTTGAGGAACTGGTTGAGTACTTCAAAAAACAGGAAGGCGATTTCGAGGTTGTTGACGTGGATGGGGTTAGGATACAGCACTCCACCGGCTGGAGCCTTATACGAGCCTCAAACACTACTCCAACCCTTGTACTTCGTTTTGAAGCTAAAACCGAGCAGGACTTGGTTGAAATACAAAACCATCTATTATCAAAACTCAGACAGTACCCCGAACTCGAAGCGGAGCTTGGGGCACTCGGACTCTGAAGACTGGGTCAGCACTCATAAGCCTCGTCACAGCAAAAAATTTTTTTGCTCGGCTTTATCGATTCATCACGTAGGTTTATGAAAGGATTTTTATCCTTGATAAATCTAGCATCCAGGCTGCCCCTTCAAGGTCACGGTTCTTCTGCCTGCCTTCTGGCTTCTTATCTTGGGGCGGGTGTTTTTCCTGCTGCCCTGCTTCCTCCTCTGCCCGATACTCATCTTCTCAACCTCCCTTCGCCTTTCATCCTTGTCTCGGCCCCGTTGGCTTCTGGGTTTACGGTTAGTCTGCCTTATCTTAGCAGAGGATTTGAAGGGCCCTATCTCAAGGTTGAATCTTGCGCACTCGTCAAGGGACTTATTCAAGCGTTTGATGAGGCTTCTTTTATCGGACTTTGGACGCCGGTTAGTCTCAAAAAGACTTACGAGATCGTCGTACGTTCTCATCCGGTACTTTACCCTTCCGTTTAAATGCTTTTTTAGATGTCCCTTAACCTGTTTTAGGCTTTGGTTGCTGAATGAAAGAGGGGGCATAAGATGTCACCTGCTTTTTTCACCCTTCTTCCTCATAGCATACTGCAGGTCTATGTAATATACTCCTTCCTCTTTTATGACCACTGGCTCCCCCTTCATCAGGCTGTGTAAATCTAGTATGAATTTCCCGTCTGAAAGCTGCAGAATGTTTTCTATGTCAAGGCTTATCACGTCCCCCGCCTTAAGACGATCCTCGAATTCCGTTTCAATCCATTTCTTCTCCTGGTGGTTGAGTTTTTTTTCTTTCAGAAAATCAATGGTATCCTCAACAGAATCCTTATAATCCCCCCTAAGATACAGAAACACCCTGCTTCCGCATTCGCATCCAGCCATAAGCTGGGGGTCGCTGTCTTTAATTATTTTGCTGCAGTAGGCGCATTTATGCGGCATCTTTCTTCCCAGCCTCAGCCATCATAGTAATCTTTTGCCTTTGTCTTTTTATCTTCTTAACCAATTTACTCGGCCCGATCACAGTCAAACCGCCTGAGCTTCCGCCAAGCATCTGGATCGCCTTCTCCCTCCACCATTTCTGGTTCGTCTCCCTTTGTAGGGTTGAGATCTCAATGCCTGGGAAGTCCTTGTCGATTTTGTTCATAGTCTCGGTTATAAGGCGGCTTTGGTCTTTAGGGTTCATGCTACCGTCTACGATAATGATTTTATCTTTTTTCACGTTCTCAATAATATAGTCTATCTTATCCTCAAGGGTCATGGACTTGAATATATCCTCTGATATGAAATCCAGTTCAACACCCATTTTTTATCGTGAATGATTTGCTATCTCTTCATATAAACGTTCTATGTGATCCCCTCTAAGCCCTGACACCTCAACCACGGGGTGTTGGGGGAAGGCTTCCCTAATCCTCTGAGGGTCTGAGCCCTCCAAGTCCACCTTGTTTGCCACAATCAAGACAGGTATCTCACGTGCCTCAAGGTTTCCGATGATAGTTATATTCACCTGAGTGTAGGGGTCTTTGGTGGAGTCAAGCACCACAAGCGCGGTATCCACGTGCTCAAGCCATTTAATAGCTTCAATAACGCCTTTGGTAGCGTCTTTAGCCCTGCTTTGCGCGTCTTCAGACTCTAAACCGAACTCAAGAAACTCGTTGTAGTCTATCTTGGTGGCGATACCCGGCATATCCAACAGATTCATCTCAATCTGCTTTCCTTGGGTGCGCACAACCACTTTTTCTTTTTTCTGGACCGCCCGGGTTTCATGCGGAATCTCTGAGACACTCCCAACTGGCTCCCCAGTCCAGTCCATAGAAATTTTGTTGGCTAAAGTGGTTTTACCGGCGTTCGGCGGTCCATAGAATCCGAGGCGGATGTTTTTCTTACCTCCAAACAATTTCTTAAACCAACCCAAAAGCTTCTTTAAAGGCAATCCACCCACCACACAAAATTTTTTTTGATTTTTAAAGCTTGATGAATATTTAATATGTCTTAAACCTTAAATAACACCCCTTATCTTTCCCTTATCTGGGTTCTGAAGCCCAAACGGAGTTGTTCCCTTTTTTTTCGGGAGAATCCGTGCGACTTTAGGGGAGAGGAGGTTCTAGATAAAATGGGTTACAGAAAATATTTGAAGAAGCTTTACCAGAAGCCTAAGAAATCAATGGAGCAGGATCAAACATTCAAGGATGTTTGGGTTGAGAGGAAGAAACGCTGGCGGAGGGGCCCCTCCATCGCCCGCCAAGAAAAACCTGTTAGAGTCGATAGGGCAAGGGGTTTAGGTTACAAATCCAAGCAAGGCTTCATAATAATCAGATCCCGCATACGCCGCGGTAGCATGCGTAAATCCCGCCCCATATCAGGCAGACGACCTAAGCGGATGGGGGTCAATAAACTCACCTCCAGAAAAAGCATCCAAAGGATGGCCGAGGAGAGAACCGCAAAGAAATATCCTAACCTCGAGGTCTTAGGATCTTATTTGCTTGTTGAGGACGGTAAATACAAGTGGTTTGAGGTGATCCTCGTTGACCCCAACCATCCGGCCATTAAATCCGATAAAGACATGGCCTGGGTATGCGGGAAACAACACCGCGGCAGGGTTTTCCGGGGACTCACGTCAGCCGGTAAATCAGGAAGAGGCCTAAGAAACAAGGGCAGGGGAGCGGAGAAAATC
>WJJK01000218.1 GCA_014729705.1 Candidatus Altarchaeales archaeon
CTCCCTGCTTTGCCTGGGGCTGAAAGCTTTCTGGGGGTCTGCGGGAATCAGGGGTTGGCTGAGGGAAGACATCTGCCTCTCAAACACTTTGTCGGCGTCATCCCTGCGTTTCACTGCATCCTGTCTTTGACTTTCAAGGGACTGGCCTTTTTTCTCTGTTTTCTCTAATTTCTTTTGTGCTTTTTGTTTTTTGCCTGGATCCGCTTCCTCAGCTACTATTTTCCTCTGCCTTGCTTGTTCAGTCTTGTTTTTCTTTATTTTTTGATCTAGTTCAGCTATTTTCGTATCGGATTTCAGGGTGTTGTAGTCTCGGCGGTTTTGTAGTTTGGCTTTGCGTTGCCCCATCTTCTGGGCTACTAACTCCCCCTCGTATTCGCCGACTTTCTCAGACCAGGCGGCAAGTTGTTTGGAGGCTTTCTCTATCTCCTTGGGGTCGCCTGTGGTTCGCGTGTGGCTGAGCTGGGATCCAGCTAAAGACAGGTTGTTTTTAGCCTCCATAAGATCACGTGTTACCGTCTCCCTGTCCCTTGCGGAGAGGACTTCCATGTGTCTTTGCTCTCTGGCGGATAAGCCCCCCTCCTCGGGTTCGGATGTCTTCTGCCTGCTAACGTCTTCTTGGATGACGCCCCAGTCCTTCTGCCGCTGGATGAGGTCGGAATACTCAGATTCGTCGCCGAGGGTTTTTATCGCCTCACCCCATAGCTGTTCTTTCCTTTGTTGCTCAGACGGGTTTAAACCCAGTTGCTCGTCTTTCCTATCAAGATAATGAAGTTCACGGGCCTTATCCGGATCAACTTCAGTGAGTTTTTTGAAGGCCTCACCCTTCAACTGCTCTAATCTTTGTTGGTCTTGGTCTGAGAATACATCATCCTTCAGTTTGGCTACGTCTCTCGCATCCATCTCGGCAGGAGACTTAGCACGCTTCTTCTTATCGATTAAATCCTTTGCCTCAGAGGTTTTCCAGAAATCAACCATCTGATCCGTAGCATAACCTGCGGCGCTCAGCTGCAGGTTCTTTAGTCCACGGTACTCATCAGCCTCGTCAGAAGTCAAACCTGCTGGCTTGTTTCTCTCAAGCTCATTTAACCTCTTTTGATTATCCGCGGTGAAGGATGAATTATCTTTCGGGGTTTGAGCTAGTTCCTCATTTTTAGCTGCATATTTTTTCTCGGCTTGGGCTTCCTTCTTCCTCTCCTGGGCCTGGCTTTCCTTCTTCTGTTGGTCAGATAATCCCCTGCTTCTTATGCGGTCGCCCACTATTTGTTGGGCGGCTTTATCCGCCTTGACTGTGGGGATGATTTGACCGGTGGTCTCCTTGCGTCTTATGTCCCGGTGAATGCCTCTTGCAATAGTTAAGTCCCTTAGAAGCTCAAGATCTCTTCTATCAGAAGGGGATAGATTCGGGTTCTTCAAAGCCGAATCAATTACGGATAAATCGTGTTGGCGCCGTATATTAAATCGATTTCGGATTTCAGCGGCTCTCCTACGTCCTTTTGAGGTTAACCTGCCTTGGGAGTTGACTAGGTCGGTGTTTCTCCTGCGTTCCTCAGGGTTCACCGCCTCAGCCGTGGTTTCAGGCTTCTTGTCTTCGCCTGCGGGTGCGGAGGCGTCTATTTTCTTGGATACACGGTGGCTCAGATAGGCTGCGAGGCCCGCTCCAACCGCTGCGGCGGGTACCACCAGGGATCCCGCCGCCGCAAGGGAAGCCCCGGCTAGGGCTCCTCCTCCAACGCCCGCCCCCAAAACCGCAGCCCGCCTAGCCGCCCCCGCAAAGGATACTGATTCCCTGCCTTTTCTCTCTGAAACGGAGGTGCCCACCCGGTTGGCTGAGCCCGCCACGGTAGCGCCCAAAGCCACCCCAGCAACCACCGGAATCATCGCAGGCGTCAAAAACACCCCCGCAAGACTCAAGCCGGTTGCAACCGCAACACCACGGGATATGCCCTTAAAATGAGTGCGGGGAACCGCACCCGGACCCGCACCCTCCTTAGCCAGTTTATCGTACTTAGAAAGGCTCTTGCCGGTTGAAGTGAAGCGGCCGTAGCCGTAGTTAAAGCGCGCCTGACCCGCACTATCCCGCTCCCAATAGCCAGTCAACCTGTTAGCCATCCGGGTTAGGGACTGCTGACTCTGAGTGCCCTTGACGGTGAACTGCCGGGAGACGCCGCGAAGCATCACACCCGACGCCCTCAACGACTGGATGTAGGCTGAGCCAGCCAGAGAACCAAGGCTGTATGCCACTATTTTACCGCCTGCAAAAGATTTACCCACCACACCCCGGGACCCGCTCCAATCCTTGGAGGCCCTCTCCCGGAGCATCTGCCCGTGGCTTTTGTATTCATCGGAGGAGGATGAGTCTTTACGGTCGAAAACCAGCCTCTTGCCGAATTCAACTGCCGCACCCCAACCGGTGTATCCGTCAGCCTTCAACGCCGCCCTAGACAAGCCCCTCCGGGGTGCGGGGGGGGCGGCGCCTGCGTGGTCGATGCCCTTGTCTGCGGCCTGCTCATAATCCTTAGCAACCGTACGCTGCCCCTGCGCGCGTGAATCCATCAATTGAGCCATCTGAGCGGTCTGTATGAAGCTTTGGGAACCGTAACCCATCATATAGTAGCCGAGGAAAACCATCCGCGGGTTGGCTGTAGCCCTCCCCGCATTAATCATCAGCCCCCCCGCCACGCTCATAAGCTGCATCATCATCAAGGGGGCGACGCCCATCAAAAGAAAGGCGGCAACCTGAACAAGACGGTCAATAGCCAGGAAAGAGTCTTGAGAGAGAAACACTATCAAGTTTATTATGACCGCCATAACGAAGGGAACCATCATCCAGTTGACGGTCATCACAAGGATTTTAGTGCCCAACCCCTTGGTGAAGTCGAAGCTCATCAAAAAAAGGGTTAAAGGGAAGATAGCGCCGAAGAAAAGCATAACCGCGTAACGAATAATGATCACAAAGAAAGGCAATACAATCGGGATGAAGAAGGCAAGGAGAAGCGCTACGCCTGGGAAACTAGCGCCCCCCGTGACAATCAGGGTGATGATGTATATTACTATGGGGATTAGTGAGGCTGCAAGGGTCACTATAAGTGCGGGGAAGATAACGTCTATCGGATTAAACAAGGTAGCGTCTTTGCTTAAAACCGCGCGCGTAGCCCACACCGACAAATGCATCATTATGTCGAATATGTATAGTGAGAGGCTGCAGGCCAGCATCCCCGCCACCAAACGGATTAATTGGTCGCGGGCTTTGCTGCGGGCTTGAGGGGAAAACGCTCCCCAGACGTAGTATATGCCTGTGATCAACACCAGGATTTCAAATAAAGGCACTAAAACGGTTAGAAGCTTTGTGGCAAGGATTCTGATTACTGGGTGTTCATGGTCTATGCGCCTGAAGGTGCCTGAATCACTGCCGTAGTCGCAGGGGGGTGGGGGGTTGTTGTTTGAAGGATTCCCTGGAGGACAGTTATAGCCGCTGTATAAGGCATCCATGAAGATGAAGCCCCCGAAGACGTAGTAAGTCATCTCCCTGAATTTATTCCAAGTCCAGCCTCCAGCCGCATTTGCTACGCCCTCTCCTCCCGTGTTTTCTTCCTCCTCATCCTCTGCCTGCGCGATAACTAACACGTTAAGGGGGGATAGTAAAAGCAGTATCAAAGCTATGCTTAAAGCTACTTTCAGATGAGACCTCATATTCCGTATTAAGATACTGGAATTAAGATTTTATAACACACTATATTTTTGTGATTTCAGGTAATCTGCCGAAACAACATAATTCGTCTCCGACAACGGCTAAAACACCGTCTAAATCCGGGTTCCCCCCAACCTCCTCTATTAGGTTGTCGTAGGCTGCCGGCCCCTCTATCTTGTTCGCCAAGGCGGTGGCCGCAGCATCTGCGAGCACCACGTTGTGGGCGAAAACCGTTAAAGCATCGGCTTTACCCAGGCTTATTGAATGGCCTGTGGAGGCTGCGCTTGTGCATACTCCTAGGGGGGTTTCCTCAGGAAGTATTGTAAACGCGAGTTTACCGGATAGGGGGGAGGGTCCGGCATGCAACTTGATCTTCTGTTTCTCGGCTACCTTAGCGTATATGTCTCCTCCGTTTTCCACGATAACATGTTCAGCCCCTAACGCCTCAAGCTTCTTTGCCACGTGGAGGGAGGCGGCCCCGGCCACAGAAGCCATAGGCCCCACATTCATCTTGATTGAAGCGGAAATCATTTCGGAGATTATTTCGGGTGCACTGGAGTCCCGTTTTAAGGGGGTGTATGAGGTGGCGAATAAGGGGTTTTTGTGTGTGTACTCCTCGATTAGGCGATAGAATTCAATTAAAGCGTCAAAGGCGGGGTCCTGGGGGTTGACGTCGGATTCTATGTGAAGCACGCTTTGACGGTATCTTATCTCACATGTCAATCTAACCCTCCCTTAAGCTTAAGGCCCTTGTGGGGCAGGCCTTAACGCATGCGCCGCAGTTTATGCACTCTTTCTCGCATAAAACCATTTTAAAGTCTTCTAGGGTGATGGCTTCGGTGGGGCACACCGAGTAGCAGGCGCCGCATTGAATGCATCTGACATCGTCTAAAAGTATGTTGCCCCTGAGTTTCCTCACCTGCACGCCGTGTTTTTTCAGATACTCTATGAGTTCATCCGCGCTCTGTTTAACGTCGATTATCATATGGCCGCGGTCGTATTCCACGTTGGCTACTATGATGTTCACTAAGACTTGTGTCTTTGCCACCGCCTCGGCTAGGGTGGGTTTTTCAGCCGCCTGCTTTGAGAAGCGAAGCTCGTATTTAGTCATTTCCTGGACCTCCTATAATGGCGGTTAATGTCGCCCGCTGTTATTATCCCCACCACGTGGTTTGATTCATCCACGACTGGGGTGGAGTTTATGCCGTATCTATCAAGCTTCTGGGACGCAGTATACAGGCTGTCGCGGGGTTTAGATGTCACCACCTCCCGGGTCATCACCTCTTTTAGGTTTTTTTTGTCGGAGGCTATGCCGCGGGTTATGTCAAGGGAGGTTACGATACCCACAAGGCGGTTGCCTTCATCGACTATGGGGATCTGGTCTATGTCGTTTTCTATTAAATGCCTTGCAATCTGGTCCACGGAGTCTGAGACTTCCGCGGATACTACTTTTTCGGTCATAGCTTGTTGAACCGTTAACCCCTGATCCTGCATCTGGAATGCTTTTACTTTACCTTTCACAGGCAGGGTTTCAACCGGATCTGTGAGGTAAAAGCTTTTATCCTCAATCCATTCAGTGAGTTCATCGCTTATTTCAAGGGACTTAGGTATGCTTGAGAGGGGGGCTGTTTTAATGTTTTTACCCGCCACCTGTATTTGGCCGGAGAAAAGCTGTTGATAGCTTACTTCAGCCAGTTTCGGCCTGTTTCTTGAGGGCACTGAGTAATCGATTAAACCCACCGTCAGCTGGCTGTTTCCCACACACGCATCCTTGATTGATTTCTCATCCAACACCGGCAGGGCGCAGCCTATGCCTACATAAAGGGTTGTCCCATATCCGGTTAATGACGCTGCCTTAAGGTATTTAGGTTTCATTTGCTTGAGGTCTCCTGTGACGGTGAGGGTTCCGAAATGGTTTTGGGGGCTGTGTTGGGTGCC
>WJJK01000219.1 GCA_014729705.1 Candidatus Altarchaeales archaeon
GGTCTGTTTCCCTTGAATACGATTTTTTATCTGCTGTTGAGTCTGCTTCTCAATTTGATGCAGCGGTAATAGGGAAAGAGGATCGCAAGCCTGTTTTACCACACCTACATCCGTTTATGGCTGATAAATCCCGGATACTGGTTTTAGGTTCTAACAAGAAAGTATGCGGGCAACTAGAAAGTCATACGTACCCTGATGTTTCATTGAATCGTGTTGAAAATCCACTCGGCGCTCTCTATGAGTTTAGACGCAGTATACAGTAGTTGACTTATCTCACTTTTTTTGCTTGTGCCATTATCTGTGCGAGGTTTTCCTTAAAACCATCTGGGTGGTTGGCGTATTTACTTAATTGTACGGTTAGGTATCCAAGGGTTTTTTCGTAGCTTTCCCGCCCCTTTTTTTTCGCCTCCCGCAATACCTTCACAGTCTCGGTGAAGGGTTTATGTGTTTCACGGTTCATCTGAAGGCTTTGGGTTAATACTAGTTCCACGTAGGCTCGGGTGTTTTGGTCTTGGCCTTCCGTAAGCTCTGTGACCGGGAGATCATGTAGTTGGGCGGCTGCGGCCACGTCTTCAAGCTGTCTTTTATGGCGTGGTGTCTCTTTTAAACCGATTATCTCAGGCAGACTCTGGGGGTCTCTGGTTTTTTCGGGGTGTTTACGCTTCATCTTCTCCTCTGAAGCTTAATCCAATAACCTTTCTCCGTTCCTTTGAGGTGGTCTAGTTCTTTCAGGTTTTCCTGTTTTCTTTGGATGTGGGTTTTCTCGCCCCTGGTTGCCATAGAGGAGCCTAATACGCTTAACCCCACTGCTGCCACGGTGATGCCTGCCGCAGTCCATCCTTCTATCTGCTGGTTTTGAGCCGCGTTTTGCGCGGCGAGGGTGGTTGCCAATCCAGTCAAAAGGCTTCCGATACTTAACCCCGCGAAGGCGCCTGCTTTACGGCCCTCCCTGCGGGCTTTTTGGCCTGCTTCCCTCTGCTGGATTCTCGCCTTCTTGATTTCTTCAAGGGGGTCTGACTCCTTTTTCTTTTCAGCCTTCTTTTGCATAATGTTTAATATATGGGGTGTGGATCCAAATAAATTCCTATTTTTTGATTATCCGGTTTACTCCGTTTAGGTAGGCGTTTATTGAGGCCATGACTACGTCTTCGTGCACGGCGTTTGCAAGCGTGGTGCTGCCGTTTCGACTTACCTTAATGCTCACATCCGCAAGTGCGTCTGATCCCCCTGTTATGGCGTCTAGGTGATACTCTTCGAGCTGGATTTTCTCGTCTCCCACAGCCTCCTTTATGGCTTTCAGTGTGGCGTCCACTGGCCCCACACCCTCCTGTTTGCTTCTTCTAGTCTCGCCTGCAACTTTCAGTTCTACGTGGGCGATGGGGGGTTTACCGTATTGGGTGTATAGGCTCAGATCCACAAGCTCCACACTCTTGTCTTTGTCTTTTACTTCCCCTATCATGTCTTCTGCGATTGCTATTAGGTCTTCTTCTGTTACGCGTTTGCCTTTGTCTGCCAGGCTCTTCACTTTCTGCGTGATCTGCTCTACCTGTTTGTTTGTGGCCTTCACCTTCATCTGCCTTAGCTTGTCTGCTACGCCTGCCCTGCCTCCTAGTTTGCCTAACACTATTTTTCTCTGAGTGCCCACGTATTCGGGTTTTATGGGTTCATAGGTTGAGGCTTTAGCTAGTACTCCGTGGACGTGGACTCCTGATTCGTGGGCGAATGCGTTGGATCCGACGATGGGGTAGTTGGGCATAACCTTCACCTGGGTTATTCGTTCAACGAGCCTTGAGGTCTCCCAGATTCTTTTGTTTTTTATCCCTGTTTTTATTCCGTAGATTAGTTGGGCTGCGACCGCCACCTGCTCCAGGTCCGCGTTTCCTGCCCGCTCCCCCAGTCCGTTGACTGTTACGTGGGGTATGGTTGCGCCTGAGGTTATGGCTGCGAGTGTGTTGGCTTGAGCCATCCCGAAGTCGTTGTGGCAGTGTACCGCGTATTCGGCGGGCACCTCGTCTGCCAGTTTGTTGATCAGCCAGCTCATGGCGGCGGGCGTCATTACTCCGACGGTGTCGGGGATGTTTATGTGTTTCGCCCCGGATTGGTAGGCCATCTCGCATACCCTGGTTAGGTAGTCTTCTTCGGTGCGGCAGGCGTCTTCGGGGCTGAAGTGCACGGGTACCCCTCGGTCCAATACGTGTTGTATGCTTTTCTGCGCTGACTCAAGCACCTGTTTTTTTGTCATCTTCAGCTTGTGTTTCCTGTGTATCGGGGAGGTTCCGATGAATACGTGCACCATATCGCATCCGCTGTCTACGGCGGCGTCCAGGTCTTTTTCGACGCAGCGGGCTAGCCCCACTACCTCGGGTTTTATTCCCATATCCTTGATTTGTTTAACCGCTTCACGTTCCCCCTCGCTTGAGACCGGGAACCCTGCTTCAATGTATTTCACCCCCAGATTCGATAGGGCTTGCGCTATCTGTTTTTTGTCTTCAACAGTCAGGTTGACGCCCGGCGTCTGCTCCCCATCCCGCAGGGTCGTGTCGAACACCATTATTTTTCTAGGTGTTTTGGGCGTTGTTTTCTTGTTGTAGGTGAATTGGTTCATAGCGCGATTAC
>WJJK01000220.1 GCA_014729705.1 Candidatus Altarchaeales archaeon
AAAGAAGTATCCGCTGCCCAGGCCGAATTTGATAGATCCGGCTGGCAAATATATAAACAAGAGGTAGCCCAGGGAATCGTGGCCTTTATGGAAGCGACCGGCTTTGGTGTCCCCCAAACCGACAGCCTTCGTAAACTGTGGTTCTCGGAAGTCCAAGAACATATCCGGGGATACGGTGTAGAAAACCTAAAGCAACTGTATGGCTCAGCGGCCAGTAAACATCTCAAGAATGATTGGGTAATCAACAGCCCCAAATCATTGTCAAAGACAATGGGCGGCATATGGGGACAACGGCAAAAAGAACGCAAACAGCAAGCCCGCAAACAGGAACCCACACCCGAGCCGGCCCCCCAGGAATTTGTTGATAACTGGTTGGATCAGATGGCAAACTTTGGTCAGGACTCATGATGTATTACAACGAAAATGACAAATGGTGCATCAAGACATTGAAATATCATATTGAAGCCGGAAATTTACATACAGGCGTTGTCGATCAGCAAAGTATTATGGAGGTATCTACGGATGACATCAGAAAACACAAACAAATCCATCTCTTTGCCGGAATCGGAGGATTCCCCCTGGGATTCAAACAAGCAGGTGTCCCAGATGAGTTTTCTGTCATCACAGGAGGATTCCCCTGCCAGGATGTCAGTGTTGCTGGACCTCGTAACGGGTTGGCTGGACAACGGAGCGGATTGTGGTTTGAGTTTCTTCGAGTTATCCAGGGAATTAAACCGACATGGGTTATTATCGAAAACGTCTCCGGTCTACTGTCATCCAACGGAGGAAGAGATATGGGAACCATCCTCGGGGGGTTGGCAAAATGCGGGTATTGGTGGTCCTATCGGGTGCTTGACTCTCAGTTTTTCGGAGTTCCCCAAAGACGCAGACGTGTGTTCATTGTGGCAAGTCTTAGAACAGGATGTCCCCAAAAAGTATTATTTGAGTCCCAGAGCAGCCCAGGGGATCCTAAACCGAGCCGACAAACGAAGTCGGAAACTTCCAGCCCACTTACACAAAGCCCTTATACGGATAACGAAGCGCAACACGGAAAACTAATATCTTATGATCTACGAAATTCAACAGCAACAGGAGATGTAACTCAAACCTTACAATCGAAGGATAGTCTGAACGCTCAACCAGTAATTGCCTTTGGCGGCAACAACACAACAGGTCCTATTGACATCGCAACCGCAATTAATGCTCATGGGTCCAGGCGATATGATTTTGAGTCTGAAACATTTGTATGCAACACATTCAACGGGTATACGGGTGGTCCTGATGACAATGATGCCCAGGGAAATCACTTGATTGCTTTTGATTATTGCATTAAGGGCAGCGAAAGAACGCAAATTTGGAGGTCGCCTGGTTATGCTCAATTACAACAAAGGCCAGACGCAATCGCTTACGAGCAAGGGGTCAGACGATTGACTCCCATTGAATGTGAAAGACTACAAGGATTCCCGGATGGATGGACTGAAGGCAACAGTGACACCCAGCGATACAGGCAGTTGGGTAACGCTGTTACTGTTCCGGTAATTAAATGGCTTGGAGAACGATTATTGAAAGTTGGAGATTAAAATGGATATAGCTCCACATAGACCCGCAATCAGATACTACGGTGGAAAATGGAAGCTGGCTTCCTGGATAATCAGTCATTTTCCCGATCATGAAAATTATATCGAACCTTGTGGGGGTGCAGCTTCAGTTTTGCTTCAAAAACCCCGTTCCCCCCTTGAGGTTTACAATGATCTCGATGGCAATGTGGTCAATTTTTTCCAGGTATTGCGGTCTAATACCGATGAGCTTATCAGGCAAATTAGATTAACCCCCTGGTCACGAAAAGAACACGAAATAGCCAGACATCCCCATGTTGACCCAATAGAGAGTGCCAGAAGGTTCTTTGTTTCTTCCTGGATGACGATTTCGTCAATTCCGCATGATCCAACAAGCGGTTGGCGATCTAACTCATTTTTCGGTCAATGTTATAATTTGGCTGTCCATAATTACTTTGAATTAATTGATTCTGATCATCTATGGAGGGTCGCAAACAGGTTTAGAAAAATACAAATCGAGAACAAGCCGGCATATTATGTAATCCATCGTTACGATAACCCCAAAGCATTAATCTATTTTGATCCACCTTACCCATTGTCTACCAGGACCGGACAACATTACCTGGTTGAGACGGATGATCAGTTTCACGTTGATAGAGCCACCCAACTTAGACAGGCGAAAAGTTATGTCGTTATCTCGGGTTACGCCTGTCCACTGTACAAAGAACTTTACGAAGATCACGGCTGGTACCGGGTTGACAAAGAAGCCCAGACCAACAGCGGTGGCAAACGGACAGAAAGCCTGTGGTTATCTCCCAGAACATGGGAAGCTATTAAAAAACCACAACAAATATCTATGTTCGACTCAGGTGAATTATGAAACGTTGGCTAGAACTATCAAGCAAAATCATCTCTTGCGTCCTCAATGACAAGGGTGCTATCATCGTCATCTATGAAGAGATTGGTGGGGGCAAGGAGAATATTTTTCATCCAAAAGTACGGTCCATTTGGGGAGCCATTGAAAAGGCCGCTGATGATAGCCAACCCCCCCTAACAGACATTATCTTGAATCGAGTGCCGGATGCTCAGAAGGGGTTGGTCCAGATGATTTCAGCCCAGTTTAACGAGGCCGACAACGCTAATCTGCGTTTCTTGATTAGAGAACTTGATCAATTGGGTCTGGTAATCGAGATCAGACAGGTCGGAAAAGAACTATCAGAAATAGACCTGAATTCTATTGACAAAGTTGAGCGACTTGAATCCAGATGGCTTGAGGCCAAATCAAGACAACAACGGCGCAGCCCGGACGCAACAGACCTTGACGAAGTGCTTTGGAAAAATTTATCTGAAGCCTCGATTCAGCCGGTCTTAACCGGCTTTGATTGGATAGATGACCCGATTGAAGGCTTGGGCGGTTTCTGGCCAGGGAAAAATTACTGGCTTGTGGCTGCCTACAAAATGGGAAAAACCTCGGTCGCTCGCAATATTTTACTAACAGCAGCTAAGGCCGGCACCCCCACGACCTTCTTTGCCGCAGAAGGTACCCGAACCCGGTTTGTCTTAGACTGCCAAGTAATGTTGGCTGTCGAACTGCTACTCAACGAGGGGCACTCATTCGAGAATATCAGGCTGTCATCCAAGTTAATTATGTGGATGTCGGCCCAAAAAGATTGGACCTTGAGCTCGGATGAATATAACGCTTTGAACCAGGCCAGGGCTATTTGGAGAGATTTATCGGTTAGGGTTTACGATTCCCAAGATGGTATCAAAGATTTGACCGCTATGCAAGCGGCCATCAAGAGAGATAAAATGGACCGAGGCACCAAGCTGTTTTTTATTGACTATACCCAAATCTTGGGGCTAAATGACAAAACCTTGTTTGAGAGGCAAAGTAGAGCGGCTATGTTTGTCCAGGGGGTAGCAAACCAGGAGCAAGTGATTATGGTCGCTTTATCCCAGCAAAATGAAGAATCTATCAAGGGTTACACCGGCCACTCAACCGGAGCTAAAGGTGGAGGAGACGCAAACGCCGCTGCGGATGGGGCCTTTACGCTCAAGATGGATGAGGATGAACCGATTCTCAAGATGTCGTTACATCTGGGCCGGGATGCCGGCAAAGCGAGTCGAGAGCATGTGTTACATCTCAAGAGTGGTTTGGTTATTGACCGCTGGGCTAACCGGGAAACGATCAGGTTTTAATATTGCAATGTAATAAAACTTAATTTTCAAAACTTAAGATTCCGTATACTCAACATCTCTTCACAATCAGGTAGAACGTGGTACAATAAAAGGACCACGCTACAATCTACCCAACAACATTAACAGGAGCAGTCTATGTGGACTGTTAGAGAAAAGTTTTTCAAAAGTGCGATCTATTACCATAAAGAGGGGCTAAATGTCATCCCGGTCACACCGGGTGATAAAAATCCCGCTCTGTCAAGTTGGAAAGAATATTTCGAGAGGTATTCTACCAAAGATGAAATCACCCACTGGTGGAACAACGGTCACGACCAGTTGTTTAATATCGGAGTGGTTCACCTTGACGGCTTTATTTCTATCGACATCGATCACGACCAGGGAATCTAT
>WJJK01000221.1 GCA_014729705.1 Candidatus Altarchaeales archaeon
CCACATAACCGGCATCCGATAGTAATCGGGGTATGTCTCCCACATCAGTTGCGATTATGGGCTTACCCAACCCCATGTATTCAAACAACTTCATGTTGCATTGATAGGATACGCCTGGGAGGTTTCGGAAAGGGGCGATTAAAACGTCACAGTCCGCTAAGTATTCAGGTATTTTCTCGTGTTCAACATAGCCTTCAAAAAGGAAGTAACCCGACAACCCCTCCCCCGCAACCTTCTGCTTAAATTCTTCTAAGGCCGGGCCTGCGCCGATTATTTTAGCCTTAACGTAGGGTATCCTGTGTTTCACAAAATCTATTGCACGTATTAGGGGTTCGATGTGGCGGATTTTATGTATCAACCCCACGAAACCCACTATGAAGCCCTCATGTTCCTTTTTTTGCGGGGAAAACAAATCAAGGTCCACGCCGTTTGGAACGTAGAAGCATTTAAGCTGAAGTTTCTTGGGCATCCGCTCCTCAAAGAGCCGGTGGTTAGCGTATAAGATAGCGTCAGAGGCGTGAAGGGCTAAAGTAATAAGGATCTTGGATGCCCCCACCTCAACCATGTTTCTTTGGTTGTCTGAGAGGGTGAGGGGATCCCATTCATCACAGTCGTACACCAACCTGCAGCCTGAAACCTTGCAGTAGATCACGGAGGGGAGTACTGTGTAGGGGTGGGGTTTCAGGGCGTGGACCACGTCGGGTTTGAATTCCTTAAGAAACCTGAGTGTACGCAAACACCAAAAGGGAAGGTTAAGCATGGATTTATGTTTCACAGGATGGAAAACCCTAGAGTCCTGCGGCGAGTCCCCGTATTTGTCTTTCTCAGGCAGAATCAAAACCCAATCTAGGTCCGTGTTTTTTACAAGATCACATAGTCTCGTTGATCCTCCGCCTGCCATGGAGAAAGGCGAAATCAATGCTGCCTTCATTACCTTAGGTTTTAGGCCCTCGTTTTATTTATGTTTTATAGCACACGCCGAAGACGCCGTTTTCCCTGTATTCGATTACTTTCTCCCCGGGATAGGACTGGCAGAAGTTTTTGATCCGCTTAGGCCTTGAATTCCAGTACAGACTATCACAGCATACGTGGGAGATGTTCAGGTGTCTAACAAGCGAGGGGTCTTCATAGACTTCAGGAGGAACGCCTCCTGGGAAATCCTTAGACCTAATGCAAACATGATCAGTATAGTAGAGGCATTCCTGAAGGGTGTATGGCATCATAATCCGGGCATCAGCCGGGAGAGCCCCATCCATTAAACCATAGAAGGGCAAGTAGTCTTGGATTATCCCGTGATACGTATAAGCATACGCTAAGGTGACCGCAGAAAAAAAGACCATCGACAATAAAAGCAAGGCCTTCTTCTGGTTTTTAGACACTCCCTTTAAACCAGCTGATGCGCAGATAACTGCAAAAGGCACACAAAACACGATCAGGCGGGCGTTAGCCAGAAAGGGTATAGCCAAAACCGACCACAAAAAACTCAACCACACTATACCGTCATGCCGAAGAATAAAAAGACCTCGGAGGATGAATACACTCCAAATCAAGACCAACAATATCCAGGCAAACGCCCCTGCCTCAAAAACCAGCGGATACTTCTCCCTCCCAAAGGCAACGTTATCCATTAGGTCTTCCCCGCTGTTGGGGGCGCCAATCCAGAAATCAAAAAACACTGAAGAGAAGGTGGAAGCCTTTAGTATGTTCAAAAACCCCGTGAAACCATAGCCGGAGGAGGTCTTCCCGTGACCGTATTTGCCCTCAAAAAAAAGAGGCCAAACCGGGTTCCCGAAAACACGATAATTTCGGATATACCAAGGGGATGCGATGAGAAGGGTTCCAATGAAAAAAACCAAAGCCTTCTTTGGATGGCGCCTCAAGACATATACACTGGAGATTATTATAGCTGCTATTAGTCCGTGGTAGTGGGTTAAAGCCGCCGCCCCTGAGAAAACCACGGACAACACGAAATACCTTCTTAAAGCGGTTTTCTCATGTTTTTTGTGGAAATAGAATGCTAGAAGCCCCCAAAGAAAAAGCATTATGGTGACGTAGGCTAAACCCGACATGTAGGCGTGGAAAGGCAAAAAACATAAAAGGATGAATGCGTTCAGATGGTTGGGATAGAATTCTGACAGGAAAAAGTAGAACGCCACTAAAGACAATACCCCAGCCAACGGAGAGGTTACAGTCAAAACCCCTGTGAGTGAATACACCGCCGCCGCAATAATGTGGTAGAGGGGGGGATACCACCAGGGGTCGTTTCCAGTCACATACTCGAAGATGGGGATCCTATGATTCTCTGCCACATACTCGGCCTTAACCAAGTGTTCGGCTGCGTCGGTTGTGACTGGAACCAACTGCCACAACAAAACCCGAAGAAACACCGCTAAAACGAAAACCAAAAAAACGCGCCGACCTACATGCATAATAATTAATTCTTAGGCTCCAAGACCTATAACCGAAACACCCGCTATGATCAGTAAAACCCCCAACCATTTCACGGTATTCATCTGCTCCCCCAACACCCTAACCGACAAAAGACAAACCCAGATGTAGCTTGTTGAGACAAGGGGGTAGATCACAGACAACTCGCCTCCGCGAACCGCCACTATATAAACTAAAGCGGATACGCCATAGAAAAAGAACCCCAGAAAAAGCTCATGATTTGCGATTAAAACACTAAAGCTGGGTTTAAGCTTGCATGAGGCCTTCTTAAAATACACTGCGCCAACCGCCCCAAGCAGGGTCCCGAATACGACAAGCGGAGGCGCCCACCATTCAACCACAATCCCCACCCCTGCTTCCATATCCAACGACACTAACACCTAAGACGACGAGGAACACGCCCAACCATTTAACCGGGTTCATGGAGTCTGCCTCAAAAAACATGGGCGAGAGGATGCTAACCCAAATAAAATTCAAAGCATAAATCGGGTATAAAACAGATAAGTCCCCCCACTTAAGGGATACGATAAGTAAAGCAGCCCCCAGAAGATAGAAGGCGTATCCAACATAAAGAGGGTAATTAAGCAGGAAGGATACGACGTCGAAGCTTAGGTTGTTTGCACCCATCTTGATGAAAATCTGGCCGGATGAGGCGAAAACAGTTGAAAGCAGAACCAGTAAAACCGCCTTAGGCTGGGTCTTCATCTTCGGCTTAACTTATAAACGTAAAGCCGTATTAAATGGCGGACGTAGTCTAAATAGACTTTGGACGTCAGCTTGCTTTCCCCTGAAA